>JAFSSU010000326.1 GCA_017450845.1 Treponema sp. | reverse complement strand
CTTCTGGACAGGGGGGAGACGGACTTCCTGGTCGTCGAGAAGGAGGCGGAGGCCGGGGGGCTCTGCCGCTCAAGGCAGGTGGACGGGTCGCCGCTCGACATCGGAGGAGGGCACTTCCTTGACGTGCGCCGCCCTGCGGTCAACGAGTTCCTCTTCCGCTTCATGCCGGAGGGTGAGTGGGATACTTTCACGCGTGATTCCCGCATATCCCTTCCCTTCGCCGAGATAAGCCATCCCTTTGAGGCCAATATCTGGCAGATGCCGCAGGACAAGCAGGTGGAGTACCTGAAGAGCATCGCCGTTGCGGGCTGCAACCTGGGCACCCCCATGCCGGAGAAATTCACGGACTGGATTGTCTGGAAGCTCGGGGACAAGATAGCCCGGGACTACATGATTCCCTATAACCAAAAGATGTTCGGAAGAGACCTGGACCAGCTGGGCACTTACTGGCTGGAAAAGCTTCCGTCGGTCTCCTTTGAAGAGACTCTCCTCAGCTGCCTGAACAGGAAGGCATACGGCACGCAGCCCGGACACGCCCGCTTCTACTATCCCAAAAGCTTCGGTTACGGAGAGCTGTGGTCCCGTATGGCGGAAAGGCTCGGAAACAAAATCATATTAGGAAACCCCGTCACGGACCTGGACCTGGACGGGCCGGGAGTGACGCTCTCCGACGGGACGGGGCTTTCAGCCGGGACGGTCATAACGAGCATTCCTTGGACGGCGGTAAGGGTCCGTGGTCTTCCCGGAAGGCTTTCCGTCCTCTTGTCCCGGCTCAGGCATACCTCGGTCAACGTCACGTACCTGGAGGATGCGCCGGATACCCCTGCCCAGTGGGTTTACTATCCCGGCCCGGAGCTGGATTACCATCGGATCCTTGTGCGCAGGAACTTCTGCGCGGGCGCGAGGGGATGCTGGACGGAGACCAACAGCGGCAGGTTCCATCCGGCAAAGGAGCCGGGGGGAGGATTTTCTTACCGGAACGAGTACGCTTACCCTCTCAACACGAGGGACAAGCCGGCCATAATGAGGGAACTTCTTCCGTTTGCGGAGGCCAGGAAGGTCATCGGCCTCGGGCGCTGGGGGGAGTGGGAGCATTACAATTCCGACCTCACCGTGGCCCGGGCCCTGGAGCTCTCGCGCGTCCTCTAGAAGCGGAGGCCCACGCCGAACGACAGGACCAGGGCGAGGTCGTCGGTCATCTCGGCGGGGCCGATGTTGACCCGGTGGGACTCGAAGGCCGCGTCGTTGAAGTCCTTGATGAAGAGGCTTCCCATGGCGGAGAGGAAGAGCTGGGCCTTGCGGAGGGGCTGCCAGGCGAGGGAGAGGCGGGTGGCGGGGACGGGCGAGAACACGCCGCTCTTGCCGGTCTCGTCCTCGAACTCGTCGCGGAGGTCGCTGTCCGGGACGAAGACCCCCCGCATCAAAAGCTCGCAGTTCAGGTAGGTCGCGTTCCACAGCTTGGCCTTGTGCCCCGCCCCCAGGTCGATCTCCCAGGTGCCGAGGATGTTCTTCTGTATGGGGATGCGGTAGAGGCCGAGCCCGTATATCAGGCTGGTGCCGTATGAGAGGCCGAGCCCCAGGTTCAGGTCGCTGTCTATGTCCGCCTCGAGCGAGAGCCTTTTCTTGAGCCCGCTCCAGATTCCCGTCCTCTTGAGCGCGATTTTCTGCGCCCTGCCGGTCACGGCCTGCGCGTCCAGGCCCCAGCTTCCCGTGAGGGCCCTGCCGCCGCCTATGCTGTAGACGCTCGACCGGCAGGGCCAGACCGTCTCCTCCTCCTTGCTGATCATCACCCCGTCCGCCGTGTAGCGTTCCGTCGTCAGGCTGACCGGCGAGGGGAACACCGAGGTGTCCGTCAGGATGACCTCGAAGTCCTCGTCCGTGGGGAATCCCAGGGCGACCGTCTGGAAACCCAGCATGCAGGCGGACATGGACCGGTGCAGCTCGAACAGCTTGGTCTTCCCCTCCTTGATGCGGGTTATCTCGTTGCCCAGGCTGTCCAGCACCGCCGCCTCGGGCAGGCCCTTTATGACCAGCTGCACGGCGGTCGCCTCGTTGAAGCAGTCCTTCTCGTCCAGCCCCATGAGGAAGGAGAGGTAGGACTCGCTCTGGTGCAGGTTGTTCGCCACCTCGAAGATCCTGGTCACGGTTCCGTCGCTGCCCTCGTCCACCTTCCCCATTATCCTGTCCATGAGGCCGGGCTTCTTCCTGGCCAGGGCCTCCTTCTCCTCCTCGTCGGGGAACATCGAGGGGACGATCTTCGCCATGGGCCCGTGCAGGGAGAAGGCCCCCTTGTAGAAGGAGTCCACGTCCGGGTTCATCGATGCCATGAGGCGGGCCAGCTGTATCTGGATGAAGGGGCCCGTCCCCGTCGGCTGGTAGTCCCTGCCGGTCAGGTAGCGGTAGCTGCGGTTCATCCCGGGGAGGATCTCGCCGTAGAAGCGGTCCCTGCCCGCCGACCAGGCGCTGGCAAGCACCCTGACGTTGCCGAATTTGCGGTAGTTCCACCCGGCAACCCTGTTGAAGGGGATGGAGGGGACGATGTCCTCGGCGTTGACGATGTTCCAGATGAAGGAGTAGTCGGGGCCGCCCGCGATTTCGGCGGGCAGGGTCGTGACGTTGGGGCTCGCCATCGTGTAGATGTAGCAGGCCCCCCTGGCGAACAGGTCCCGGAGGACGACGTGGGAGCCGATTATGTTGGCTACCGCCGCCCCCCGGCTGTGGCCCGTGACGAGGAGCCTGCACTTCTTCCTGTCCAGTCCCCGCCTGTCCGTGTAGGCGAGGAGGTCTGCGAGGATTATCCGCTCGGCCTTGAGGAAGCCCTCGTGGTAGCTCCCCTCCCCGGGGGTCCCGTCCCCGCCTGCCTCTTCCGAGCCGGCAGCCTTCTTCCTTCCCTTCCGCTCCTTGGAGTCCGCTATGTTCAGGTTGGAGAGCCACTCGTTCTTGCCCGCCGGGGTCCCGCGCACCGCGAGGACGATCAGGGGGGTCCCGTCCGGGAGGGGGATCGTCGCGAGCGCGTAGGCGCACTGGTCCTTGCCGAGGGGGCTGTCGTAGTCAATCCTGTAGTTGTAGCTGATGCTCTCGGGGTCGGCCCCGAGCGCGAGGAAGGCCTCCTCTATGTCCGAGGGGCGGCCGGCCGCGTCCGTGCTGTAGGCCGCGTCCGCCAGGAAGCAGCAGAGGCGGGCGAGCCGGTGGTTGTATTCCGAGGGGGGGCGGGAGAACCAGGCCGTGTCCCACTCCAGCTCAAGGAACTTGCGCTCCGGGGTGTACATGGGGACGAAGCTCAGGGTGACCGCCCGCGCGGAGAGCCCGGCGGGCAGGAGGAGGGCCGCCAGGCATGCTGAGAGGAGAAGCTTCCTTGTTCCCGGTCTCTTTCTTGGCATTACTTTTTCGGATGGGATGGGGCGGGAGGGGAGTTCCCCTAGAAATCCCCGCCGCCTGCCTGGACGCTCTCCAGGTAGTTGTCCATGTAGCCCTTGTCCAGGAACATCGTCAGGGCGAGCTGGTCCAGGTAGGGCACCTGGCTCGCGTATTCCCCGAAGGCCTCCTTGTACTCGGCGAGCAGCTTGTCCGGCAGCACCATCCAGGCGACCGACAGGCCCTTGCAGAGGAGGTTGGAGAAGGAGTTCATGTAGATGACCTTGTCCTTCTTGTCCGCGCTCTTGAAGGTGCTGTCGATGCTGATGTCCATGGTGTCGTCGTTCTCGATGATGTAGCGGTAGTCCGCCTCCGCCGCCCAGTCCAGGATTCCCTGCCGCCGCTCCGCCGGGTCGTCCAGCGTGAACTCCGGCGGCTCCACGGGAGTGACGAACAGGATCGTCGTGCCGGAGGTCAGCAGGGAGTCGAGCGACACGCCCAGGTCATCGACGACGACCTTCTTTATGCCGAAGCCCGCGTTCTTGAACAGGCGCTCCGTCGTCGTGCTGACGTCCTCGGGGATGGCGACGACAGGCGAGATGGAGCGGCGCACCTGCTCCGCGTAGGTCAGGAGGCTGCCCCCCTTCTTCTCGCCGGAGGGGTGGCGCAGGGTGTGCAGCTGCATCAGGCGGAACACGAGCGCGCCCATGCCCGGGCCGATGATGATGTTGTCCACCGGTGCCTCCACCTTGTGGAAGCGGAACATGAAGGCGGACAGGGCCTTGCGGAAGGCAGGGTCGCCGAAGCGGTCCCCCCTCTGGTTCAGGTTCACCGTCTCGTCGTTGAGGACGCCGCCGTAGCAGCGGGCCAGGAACTTCTCGAAGTACTCCGCGTTGGGCACGATGACGGGGCGCTCGGCGCCTTTCTCCTCGTCGTCTATGAATGCGGGCACGCTCGTGAGCCCCCCCGCCTGGTTGAAAAACTGGTCCACACTGTTCATTCCTTCCCCCCGGCCATGTCCCTCTCCTGCCATGCGCGGCAGGACGGCCTTCTTAGCTGATTATATCATATTATGGAGCATATCGCCGTATTTTTCAAGGTGCAAGCTTGCCGGGGGGATTCCTGCCGCTCGCATTGTTCACCACGACAGTCATACTCACCTCCATGCTTTATCTTAGCATACTTTTGTGCCGGGGTATATCCCCGGGCATGACAAGGCCCCCGCCTGCGTGCAGGAGGGGGCCTCCGGGCCGTGCCGTCACCGGCGGGCGGGGCCGGGCCCCTGCCGCCTGATGAGGGCTAGAAGAAGTAGACGTAGCTCACGCCGATGTTGAGGGCGCGGCGGGTGAAGGCGTCGATGTTGAAGGTCTTGCCGCCCCACCACTTGTCTTCCCACTCGGTCCAGGTGTACGACGCGCCCTTGTTGTCGGTCGAATTCCAGTCGGCGAGGGCGGCATCCTTGTAGTCGATCTCCGCCTTGACCGGGACGAAGTCCAGCTGGTAGCGCAGGTCGGTCAGGATCATGTTGTGCTGGTCGAACTTGTAGCCGAAGCTT
>JAFSSU010000325.1 GCA_017450845.1 Treponema sp. | reverse complement strand
TCCTCCGGGACATAGACTCCCAGCCTGCCGGACGTGTTCTCCGTTATGACGGATGCCTTGACCCACAGCGACTTGTCGCTGACAGGATTGTCATCCGCACCGACGGGGCAGAAGAACACGCCGCACCCGTCCGTATCGGAGAGCCGGAGCAGGACTCCCTTCAGCAGAAGCTCCTTGCCGATGCTGGCGGCTCCGTCCTCCACGCCCGTGAACCTGTCGGTGACGGAGCGTATCCTCATCCCCTCGTCAGCCGTCCTGATGTCAGTGACCCGGATGTTCCCTATGGTCTCCTGCGTGAGCCTGGACGGAGTGAACTTCACCTGCAGGGGCTTGGAGCCGTCCTTGGTCACAAAGCCGCTGCCGTCGTACTTCCCCTTGGCGGAGATGAACATCGTCCCCAGGTCCATCACGTTCACGGCCTCCCCGTTCCGCAGCGCGGTCAGGATTTCCTCCTTCAGGAATCCCGCTATCTCCTGCACGTTCAGCTCGTTGGTCCCGGCCTTGCGGGCCTGGATGCGGGCGATGAGCGTCCTGGTGTTCACGGTCTTCCTGTCGAAGCGTCCGTAATAAGAGTTTCCCTTCTCAAGATAGTTCTTGAAAAGCACGATTTTTCCCTGAGCCTCAACATCATTGAAGCTCGTCTGCAAAGTCTCAGACATATTGTCCTCCAAAAAATTGATGTTGAGGTGAATATATCACAGGACAATGCACATGAAATGTAGCGAATTCGCTACAAAGCCAAAATATCAGCAACGCCTTTAGAATTAACTGAAAGCTTTGTGCTCAACTCTTCTGCACTGCAATCAAGAAGCTTTGCCGCTTCTTCTTCTGAGATTTGTTCTTCACTATATGCGGCTAAAATTGCGCAGTCAAAGAAATCAGCCCCCCGGCAACTAAGACGCAAAGGTTCTGGCTCTGAGTTTCTATAAGGAACTTTGTCTTTTAAATCTGTATAGTACAAAAGCAACTCATTAATATAATCCTCTTTTCTGATATTACACAATTTAAGCTCATCAAGCCTTCTCAAGAGCGTTTCGTGGCTCACTTGGAACCGTTGTTTCATATCAGTTATATCATAAGCGGAAAGCTGGCGTTTTTTCTACGCCCAATGTATTCATTGATATACCTTACAGATATTTTACGGACAAATCTTGTTACTGGTGAAAAGTCACATAAAGGAGCTATGTGTCAAAAAAAGCCGTCCACATGGGCGGCTTGTAAGAAATCTGGATGGGCGGCGTATCCATCATATCAGGTTCCCTTCCGGGAGCGCAGGGTGCCTTTCCTGCTTCTCAAATTTCATCCATATTATATCATAAAAACAAAATTAGTCAACATCAATCTTTGTAATCGTCCAGATTTGCAGTAGGCTTCGATTTTGGATTTCTTTACATCAAAAAGGGTTGCTACATAATAAATACTTTTAGCAACATCAAGTTTAAGGGCACCTCTAAAAACGCCTTTGGCGGTTTTTAGAGGTTTGCCGACGAGTCGTAAGTCGCTATAATAGCGCGACTTACGACATCGCATTTTCAGAGTTACCTCGAAAAACTGAAGTTTTTCGAGGTTCCCTTAACAGAAAGGAAAATATTATTTTTGAAGCATTTAATCATTTCTATGTTTCCTTCAGTTACACCTGCGTAATCCGGTGATGAAAGAATCTCTGGGATATAATCAAAGTATTTTGCGGCAACATAATGCTTTCTTTATGCTTGCAACGAATATCAGTTTATCCATGTCAAACCCTCGATACTTCTCCGTGATTTTCTCTACGCATACCCTGCATGAAGGATTTGAGCTTGGCGGCTTCATACGCGACGGCTTCATGCGACATATTAACCTCCTGCTATCAGTATATCACATTTCAGCCCTTTTGTGCAGTGACAGTAAAATTCACGCCGAGATTATGACCTTCCAGTACACTACACTCACGGCATCTTGCCAGTCGCCTTATCTCCCGCCCCAAATCCTCGCGGATTGATTTGTACAGCTTCAAGCCGCGGTTCACACTTTGGAGTATATGTCCGTTTCCTTTACGCGTTCATACTGGGCATCGCATACGGAATCACCTTTATAAGATCACGGAGCGTGCTCTCCCCGGCAGTCATGCACGGGGTGAGCAACTTCGTGATGGTCGGAGCAGGATATATGTTCGCGATAGTTTTGCGCTAATCTGAGGCGGCCTGCGGGAATCACGGGAACGGGTTGCCCCTTCCCGCTCAAGACTCCGCCACGGGGCTTGCGACCTTGAGAAAACCGAAGTCCCCCTGATTTTTGTAGCTGGCGGACTTGCCCTCAAGCCCTGCCAAGGGCTTTTCCCCGAACAAGACATCCGCATAATTCTCCGTATTCCTGACATACCAGAAGGGGTCCTTGTCATCCACGAATTTGTACTCCAGCCCCACGGCCTTGAAGTGCTTCTGAGCGCAGACAATCTTCCGCCCTTCGTTGGAATGCCACAGCTTGGTCAAATCCTCCGTTCCCTTCGTCTCCCGCACGATTTCTATCTGTGTATCTTGCTCATCGCGTCGGACGATCGCCCAGTCCGGATTGTAGTTTCCGATGATGCGGGGAAGGTTGATTTTGTACTTGGGAGGGAACTTGAAGTAGAGCATGACGGCCCCGCTGTTCCGGTCGCAAGAATTGAGCGTCCCGACGAAATTGCGTTCCACCTCGGAGTCCACCTGTATCTTGTCATAAATCGTGCGGTGCGGGTTCGCTTGGACAAGCTCCGTCGTCGGATGCTCCTCCGTCACGGGGAACAAAGCGTTCTTGTCATCGTTTATGTTCCCGTCAGCCTTTGAGTATTCGATGTTCTTCGCGATGTGGTTCGCGACGACCTCCCGCAGCACGGCGATGAACTGTGACGTGAAACCTTCCGGATTTTTCATGAACTCATCAATTTTACTTGGGGAGAGCCTTCTGAAGATTTCCAGAACCGTCTTCCGCGTGACGTTCACTTCCTTCGCGGCCCTCGCGATGATGTTGCATTTGGGAACATCTGGATAATCGAATTCCGTTATGGAGCTGGAAGATGAAGAGTGCCCGCTCGTAGTCTGGTGAGTCCACGTTTCTCCGACCGCAAGAGCTTCCTCCCGCTTGGAGAAGGTGATGGAGCTCCTCTCCGGATTGTTCCTGTCAAACTTCACTTCCGTCACTTTCTGGCCCGCAAGCTCTGGGCATCTTGCAAGGACATTCCCCGTCACTTTACCAAGCAGGTCTCCCCTTTTCACGAGGAACTGGTTCATCAGGCCCTCGAACAGCACGTTCTGCGAGTCGTCCCGCTTGGAAATAGTCAGCTTCGCCAGTCCGTCCTCGCTCACCGCCTCCAGCGTGATGTCATAAATCGTGATGACGACGCTGCCTTTCGTGCAGACAAGCTTGGGCCCCTCAAAGTCGTATGCGTCGAGTGCCGAGACTGCTTCCTGCACGAGCTCTTCCGTGCGGATGTGTATCGTATATTCCGTCCTGCGGTTCGCCTTGCGCCAGATGTCCTCGAACTCGTCGCTGTCGAAGTTTGCGGTCCGGTGAACCTGCTCGGTATGCCGCTTGTTCGTTATCTGCGGGGGAGTCATAACGCCGTCCGCAACATATTCCTCCTGAAGCTTCGCCACGAAGCGGGCGTAGCTCTCGTTGGCGATTACCGTCAGGCGGTTCAGATGGGAGTCGTGAACCCGCTCGCCCTGCTGGTTCACGGGAAGCCGAAGGCCCCGCCCGATGGTCTGCCTGCGGTTGGACTCCGAGGTTATCTCTCGCAGGGCACAAATCTGGAACACGTTGGGGTTGTCCCACCCCTCGCGAAGCGCGGAATGGGCAAAGATGAAGCAGACTTTCTCCTCAAAGGAAAGCAGCTTCTCTTTTCCCTGCATGATGAGCTTGTACGCCCGTTTCTCGGCCTCCCGCTCCTCCGCCGTTTTTGCCCCCTCGATGCTGGTATCTATGTCCTCAAGCTCGGATGATTTTGCCTTCTGCTTCTTGGCGAAATACCCCTCGCGCACGTCGCTCCCCTTCAGGTCCTTCCAGCCTGCGACCTGCGGTTTGAGCTTGTCGAACTCCTCGTCAAAGATGCGGGCAACAAGAGCGTTGTCCCCCTTGTAGCTCGCGACCCGGTCTATGAAGAAAAGCGAGAGCACCTTCACGCCGACAGGCTTCATCTGGGACATTTTCTTGATGTGCTCTTCAATTGTCGCCCGTATCATCTGACGGAACACGACTTCCTTGCTGAGGGAAGCGCAGCTTGCCTGGTCCTGGCAGTAGCGCATCCCGTTGCTCAGCTCAACGTATTCGTTGCCTTCTTTCGCGCTGATTTTCTCTATCGCAAGATTCTGATATACCGAATTTCCGGTCTTTTTGGCTAACGTCGTCTTGCCGTCCGCCTTCATCCCGCTGAAAATCTGGAGGGAAAGCTTACCTCCCTTCAGGACGTTCAGCTCCACGTCGCACGACAAGTCTTTTTTGTTGATGCTGATGATTTTAAAATAGTCCTCCCTGGCGGTGGCAATCTGCTCCTCGCTGTAGCCAAGGACATCTATTTTCTTCACGAGGTTCCGCTGGCATGCCTCGTAGCTGCCCAAGCGGTACAGCTCGTTCGTCGGATTGTCGCCGGGAGTGGCGGAATAGCCCACGCTGAAAAGCGGGTGCAGGGTACGGAGCGCGCGACGGGAAATATCCGTCCGGTAGTTCTGCACCTCGTCAAGAATCAGGATGGGCCGCGTCTCCTGCACGAAGTGAACCGGGAGCTTTCCACCCCGGATTTTCTCCGTCGCCTTGTAGATGACGTTGCCCGCCTTGTTGAAGGAGTCCACCGTCATCAGGAGAATCTCAAGCGACGTGGAGAGGGCGAAGTCCTTGCAGGCCGTGACGTTGCCGTCGTACTGCCGTATGCTGTCAGGCACGGTTCCGGCGGGGAAAAGCGTCACGAAGTGGTCCCTCGTCGCGTTGAACGTGGCCACCGCCCCCTCATAAATCGCGACGCTCGGGACGACCACGATGAATTTCCTGAACCCGTATTTCTGGTGGAGCGCATAAATCGTGCGGAGATACACGTAGGTCTTGCCCGTTCCTGTCTCCATGTTAATCGTGAACTCAGGGTAACGCCATGTTTCGGAAAAATCCGCGGTCCCCGTGAGCGTGTCGCCGTCATTGAAGTCCGTCACGCTCCAGTCCGCCTTGAGGGGAAGCTCCGTCGCGGAGGAGGCGTTGTTCGCCCTGCGGATTTCGTTCATCCGATCCAAAAGCTCTGCCTCGTTCAGCTCGAACAGCTCGTCCGCGTTCGCTATCGCATCATTGTCTTTTCCTGTGAGCTCAAGGGCAAACTCCCGGTCGGCATTGCCAAGCTCCTCCCTGCTCAGGCCCTCGAACAAGCTCACGACGGATTCCACCGCCTTTATCTGATAGTCCTGGTTAGAATCAAACTGTATCTTCACGCCCATAGTCATCTCTTCCCGTCCGCCTTGCTTTCAAGCGACTTTATGGAGTCAAGGAACGCCACTTCCACGTCGCTCAGGGTCTTCTGCTGGTACTTCTTGTATTCGGCCTTTGCTTTTCCGATTGCCTCATCATGGCTCACGGAACCGTTGCCCTGCAGAAGCTTCTCGCCGCTCATCGTGAGGATTTTGTCCAGATGTGCCGCCCAGTCTTTCATCGTCATCGGCTCGTGACGCTCCGCCTGTCGCTCGGCAAAATCAAGGTAGCCCGAAACAATCTGCCCCATCGCGCGGAGTTCTTTTTCGTCCAGATAGTTTTTCGCGATGACGGCATCCTTCAGGTGCGGCCTGGTTCCCTCGAACGTCCTGAGCCCCATGAACTCCTTCTCCGCGTCAGCACGGCTGTAGATGACTTCCGCCGCTGTCTGACCGTGAACCGCGAAATGTATTTTGTTCTGCACCTTCTTGAAGAACTCGACCGACGTGTCGGCACGGGGATTATAGTCTATGCTGGTCGCGTAGATGTCCAGAACCTGGCGGTAGAAGACTTTCTCCGAGGCCCGGATGTCGCGGATCCGGGTCATCAGCTCTTTCCAGTAGTCGCCCCCCCCAAGGTTCTTGAGCCGCTCATCGTCAAGCGTGAATCCCTTGCGGATATACTCGTTGAGCCTCTTTGTCGCCCACTGGCGGAACTGGGTGCCGCGGAGGGACTTCACGCGGTATCCGACGGAGATGATTACGTCCAGATTGTAGTAAAACGGGGCTTTCTGCTGAAATTCGGAATTTCCGAATTTCTTTACGGCCTTGCTTTCCTCAAGCTCGCCCTCGTCAAAGATATGCCTGATGTGCTCATTTATCGTCGATTTGGCTTTCTCGAACAGCATGGACATCTGGTCCTGGGTCAGCCAGACGGTCTCGTCCTCGAAGAGTACCTCGACATTGATGCTTTCGGCATCGGTCTTGAAAATCGCGATTTCCTTGTTCATCGTCCTGCCCGGCCTTATATCGTTTCTATCCGGCCTTTGTCACAGAGGCGGGCATAGGAGGAGTCGTCTATGGCGGCATCCAGGCAGATGAACTTCTCGTCGTCACCGAGCGTCAGCCTGCTGATTGTGTCCGGGTCAACCACAGGGTCAAGGCAGACGTAAAGGGTGATTTTCCTGCTCACCGCGTCCGGGGAGTCGGTGACGCGCCAGACCGTGTTCCTGCTGAACGAGCCGAGCCTTTCCCTGCTGCAGTCGAGCGCGAATCCCTGCTTCAAGATGATTTCGGTAAGGACGTTCTCTGCTTTCCAGCCATCCACGAGGGGGACCAGGCTGCCCTCAAGCCCGGCAAAGAGGGCGTTCTTGGCCTGCTCGTCCTGCCCCTGCACGGGCGTGTACTTCCTGAAGCTGGACTTGGCAAGGCGGAACACCTTGAAGCCGACATCGGAATTGTACCGGGAATCAGGCCGCATATCGTTCTCCCCGAAGTTCAATTGAGAAATACCCCCTCCTGTTTGTTCAGCAGATTTATCAGCATGAAGTTCTTTCAGAATCTGCTTCCCTGCCCGGCGGATACGCTCCTTGCCGATTTCGCAGATGTTATAAGGCTTATTTAATTCATCTAGCAATTCAATTGCACTTTGTGCAACTTTTTTTGATTTTTCTGATTTTGCTTTAGAGGGGTCTATTTGTTCTGGTAATTGAACAAGAACAAATTTTCTATTCATATTTTGTTCAATATTTGCGAGAAAACACGAATGTGCAGTTGTTGCAGAACCTGAGAAGAAATCTAATATAATATCATCTTTCTTGAGACCTACAAATTCTATCATTCTCTGGATGACTTCTTCATCTTTTGGATTTTCAAAAACCTTTTCTCCCATTAATGCAGCCAATCTTTTTGAAGCAGCACGGCCATCTTGATAAAACACACTGTAGGGAACACCATACTCATGTTCATTTAGATAAGATTTTATTGTTGGAACAGAAATTTCATTTTCTCCAAAATAAACTCGACCTTCTTTAATCCAAGCTGTCATATTGGATTCATTGGTAATCCAACCACGAGAAGGAATACGAACGGGTTTATGTGTAACAGGATGCAAAATTTCATATTTAGGCCCACCACCACCTGGCCATGAAATATCTGATGCAAAGAAAATTCCGTTTTCATCAACCTTATTATAATGAGAATGATCTTTTGCAGGATGCCCATTCGGAAGATTCTTATACCAAGCTTTTAATCCGGCCTCTATCTCCTTTATATTATTTCCAAATTCTTTCTTTAGTTTTTCATATGCTGAATAAATATCTTCAAGACCATTTTTCTTTTCACGCCAAACAATCTCATTGTCGCTGATATAAGCAATATTCCTAAAATAGCATAAAATATATTCGTGAGAGACTGAAACATGCTTTGAATCGTTTTTGCGTCCAGCAGCCCAAATCAAAGAACTTACAAAATTCTCCTCCCCGAACACGTCATCGCAGAGGAGCTTGAGGTTCGCCTGCTCGTTGTCGTCAATCGAGATGAAAATCACGCCGTCCTCGGTCAGAAGCTCCCGTGCCAGCTGCAGCCTCGGGTACATCATGTTGAGCCAGTTGGTGTGGAATGCCCCGCCTGACTTCACGTTCGTCACGAGCTTTTTTCCGCCCTCGTCGGCCTGTCCCGTCATCCTGAGGTATTCTTCCACGGGCATCTTGTAGTCGTCGGGGTAGATGAAGTCGTTCCCCGTGTTGTAGGGCGGGTCAATGTAAATCATCTTCACACGCCCCTTGTAGCTCTGCTTCAGGATGCGCAGGACCTCCAGGTTGTCTCCCTCGATATACACGTTGCGGGTACTGTCCTCATTCACGCCGTCACCGGGAACAGGCTCGAGCGTTCCTTCCGCTTCCTTGCGGGCAAGCTGTTTCGCAGCCCGCTTCCCCGGCCAGTACAGTCCGTAATAGCCCGGTGTCTTGTCCTGCCCTTCCGGCAGATTGCTCGTCCCCGTCACGTCCTTGAACGCGTCCAGGTTTATCTTTCCGTCGCTGAAAATCTCCGGGTACAGCCGCCTCAGTGCCTCAAGCCTCTCGTCGCTTTCTTTCGTGCTTTCCAAAAATGAATTCCTTTCGCTCATATACCTCTCCTCAGCCATTCTCCGGCAGGTTCCCGTTCACGAACTCGTCCTGGTCTTCCGCCCGCGCGGACATATACTTGTACATGCTGTTGCTCTTCGCGCCCCGGCTCACCTTCATGTATTCGGCGTAGCTCCTGCAGCTGTAGCGCACGTCGCAGTTTCGGCAGACCCTGACGGCAAAGGGCTTTTTCGCCCCATCCTTTGCGCTTATGAGGCTGTCCAAATCCGGAGCGGTGAAATCAGAGTTCTCGATGTGCTCCACAACCTCGCCGAAGTTGCCTATCATGCCGGCGACCTCATCCTCGCTGTAGCCGATCGGGATTACCGGCTCCCAGGCTTTCAGCTCCCGCTCTATCAGGTCGGGACTGCCGCGCTCAATCGCCCTTTCCAGCTTGTAGGGAAGCGGTGTAGAGATTATCGCCGTATTGTCCAGATCGTTTCCCTGCAGGTTTTTCCATATATATGCGTAGATAAAGAGCTGTTCCTTGTACGGCGTCAAGTCCGCGCGGATTCGCTCGGGATCATGGGTTTTCAGGTCGTACAGCCAGACACCGTCCTTTTCCTGCACGATGTCCACCACGCCCTCCAGCGTGTACGGGATGCCCTCGTCTGGCGTTTTTTGTTCCGGCAGGCTCAGCTTCACCTCGCTCCGCGTGATGCGCTCAATCAAGTCCCGGTTCTTCTTCCAGTAGTACAGGACCTGCTGGAAGGCTTTCTCCTTCAGGTATGCGTCAATCGAGTGCCCCGAGCTGTCCTTGAGGTACTGGAAGTTGTCCTCAAAGAAATCCCGGAGCTTCAGCTCTATCTCTTCGTCTGTCATCTCGCCGCTCATCAGCGTTTTCCCCCGTTTATGAAATTCTGCAGGTCCTCGATGCTCTGGTGCACGAGGCTGCCGAAGAACATGGTCTGACTGCGGGAGGGCACGAATTTGTATTTATGGAAGGCCATGTAGCTCCGGGGACAATTCTTATAGGGAAGATAATCACCTGTGTACGTGTACACATGGGCAAGCCGCTCGCCCTTGTCCTCCCCTTCCGGCATCTCCGCCACGTTCATCTGGGCGCAGGATGAGAACTGATTCTTGTCGAACAAATCCTGCAGCGCGGGCCAGGTGCTCTGCCCCTGCCCCTTGAACTGTGCCATGACCAGAAGGTTCTTCGCGCGGCTCATGGCGACGTAGAACATCCGCATGGTGTCGTAGCCGTCCATCCGGTCCAGCGGCTCCGCCATATCCGGAAGGCTGCCCTGCTCCGCAAGCATCTTGCGCACGAGCACGTCGAGCGGGCGGACCTTCTTTGCGTTGTGGCGGCAGCTTGCAAGGATTACGACAGGGAATTCCAGCCCCTTGGACTGGTGGACGGTCAGGAAGGGGACGCAGCCTTTGGGGAACGGATCGTCGGAATCCTCGTACTCGCCCTCGCCCAGCCGGAAGAGCGCGTAGATATAAGAATTGAACAGATTCTTGCCCATCGCGTTTTCCTGAAAGTTCCTGCCGGAGATTATGGGGCCGTTCAGCTCCATGTATTTGCCCAGATAATTCGTAATCAGCCCGAAGTTGTAGAGGGCGGAGTCCTCTTCCCCGCGCTCGGCCTTGTCATATCTCTTCGTGAACCATCCGAACATATTCAGCTGATAGAACAAGTCAAGGAGCGTCCAGTCCAACGCCGTCACCCGGCTCAGGACATATCCGACGGACAAGGGTTTGCCCTCATTGTTTTTTTTCATCAGGAATTCGTTCAGGTTCTTCCCCGTCAGGGCCTGCCTTACGCCGTCATCCAGCTTGGGGACAGACGCAAGGACTTTCGTCGTCTGGGAGTAGGCTTTGTTCGTAAGCGGAATCTTTTTTTCCTCGCAGCAGTTCGCCATGAGCCGGTAGTTCCTCTTGGCAAGCTCTATCTCCGTCCATTTCTCGATGATGAATTCCTCCAGGTTCTTGTCCTGCAGGACCACTTCATTCGCCTTTGCCAAAGCCTCTTGCAGCCAGAGCTGGAAATCCTTCATCCCTCCGCGGGCATCGTCGGGCTTTGCCTCCAGCTTGAAGATTTTCGCGAACAGGCCAAGGACAACCAGGAATTCCTCCGTGCAGAGGATGTTGTTCGCGCGCGGGGCATAAAACGGAATTCCCGCCTCCGCAAAGGCAGTCTCAAAATCCTTCTCGCAGGTCGTCTTCAGGGAAGGGAAAAGCAGGGCGCACTGGTTGTAGTCGGAAATCTTCCCCGCATCCTTGAGTTCCTTCACGAGGGAGACAATGTTCTTGGTGACATCGTCTTTCTTCCCCGTCTCAAGGAGCACCGAAGTCCCGGAATCCGTACTGTGAGGCGTGATATTCTTGCCCTGAATGCGGAAGAACTGCCCCTTTTTGTCCGGGTTCTCCCAGTCCGCTCCATCCATAAATCCGGTATAGGTGTCAACAATCTGCCTGCGGGAACGATAGTTCGTGCTCAGGTCTATGCGAACCGGACGCACGCCGATTTCTTTCTGGCAGATGTTCTCGAAGTCAATGAGGTTCTCCACGGTCGCACCACGGAAACGGTACAAAGCCTGGTCGTCATCGCCCACCACGCAGATGTTCTTGTTCCCTTTGGCAAGCTGCATATAGATTTTCCGCTGAATCGTGTTCGTATCCTGATATTCGTCCACGATAACGTGCTTGAAGACGGAGGCGGAGAACAGCTGCTGAGAGACATACTCGAACGCGCGTTGCTGCAGGCAGGAAAAATCAACTTTTTCTGTAGGCTCGTTCCGCAGGAGCTCCCGGTATTTCTCCGTCATCTTGAACAGGGCCGTCTCCGTCTCATCTGCTTTTCCGAGCCTCAGCTCTTTGTCCGGAAAATCCTCCTCGCTCATCCTGTTGAAGAATGCGATGCAGCTCTTCACTGCGTTGGTCTTGGAAGTTTTCCCCATCGAAAGTCCTGACCACTCATTTATTCGGCTGTACGCCTCCGTTTTCTTTGCAAGGTCGAAGCCTCCGGCCTCGAGCAGGGCATCCCAGTTCTTGCTGCCTTCGATGAAGAAATACTGGTCAAGCTCGTCCATGATGACCGGGCGTCGGCTTCTTGCCATCCCTTCCGTGAACCTGCGGTCAGTCAGAAGCTTCTGGCAGAGCGAGTGGAGCGTCCCGACATACATATCGGCGATGTCGTAGGGCCTGTGGGTGTACTTCGACGCGAACGAAAGCAAGCCCTGCAATCCTTCCTTCAGCTGCAAGGCCGCCTTTTCCGTAAACGTAGCCAGCATTATCTCATCTGGCCTCACCCCCTCTAAGGCGATAAGGTTCAGCGTCCTCCACAGAAGGACCCGGGTTTTGCCGGAGCCTGGCCCCGCCGTGAGGAACAGGGGTCCTTCCGTATTCGTAATCGCCTTGTACTGGGCTTCGTTCGGAGAAAAGCCCTTCTCCTCGAACAAAAGCCGAAGAAGTCTCTCGTTTTCAGTCATTTTTGTACCGTGGGATATCAGTATAACACAGTTCCTTGATTCGGACAAGATTTCGTTCTATACAGTGTCAGTTTGCTGAATCTGTCTCCAGCCTGCAGGCAAGCTGCCCGGACTGACAGTACGAAGGACATCGTACTGTCAGCCGGCGGAGGCCTTACTCCGTAGCGGGGTCGCTGCGGAAGCCACAGCCTGTCTTGCAGAGCCTCATGCCCTTGCAGCCCGCCTACTTACGCGCCGTCACGACGGGCGACCAGGCCTCCCTGACGAATCCCAGGATTTTCCCCTTCTTGGGTGAAAAGTCCGTGCGCACGTGCACGCGGTAGCGGCGGCCTTCCTCCAGTTCCTCCGGGACATAGACTCCCAGCCTGCCGGACGTGTTCTCCGTTATGACGGATGCCTTGACCCACAGCGACTTGTCGCTGACAGGATTGTCATCCGCACCGACGGGGCAGAAGAACACGCCGCACCCGTCCGTATCGGAG
>JAFSSU010000324.1 GCA_017450845.1 Treponema sp. | reverse complement strand
GAGCGGAAGCCCTGCCTGCGTGAAGCCCATGAAAATCGGGATTGACGAGCAGGAGCAGAACGGAGTGACCGTGCCCAAAAGGGCCGCGACAATCCGTGCGCCAAGCCCGGTAAAACGCGACATGAGCCTGCGGCTGCGCTCCGGCGGAAAACACGACTGTATGTACGAGATCGCAAAAATCAGCACGGACAGCAGCAGCGTGATTTTAATCGAGTCATAAAGAAAGAACCGGAGGCTCCCTCCGAGTTTGCTTTCCGTGCTTATGCCGAGCGTCTTGAGCAGGAGGCTCACGGCTGTATTGAGCCATCTCATTCCAAAAATCTGTTCCTGGATAAACTGCATCATCATTCGTCCTCCGCCTTTGTGATGACTTGCTCCAGGATGGCGGCGGAAGCCCCCACCAGTTTGGGGCAGATGTCCGAGAAGAGCTTTTTGCTCCGCGCGTATTCGGCTCCCTGCGGGGTGCTTATGTCGCATCCCAGAAGCTCGTTGCAAATATAGGAGCCGCATTCTTTGGAGAAGCTCTCCAGGAATTTCTCCGTCAGGGCATTCGTCCGCGCCCTTGCCTGCGCGTCATCCGCCTTGTCCTGCCCGTACATGAGGCCCAGCACCATGAGCGCGCCGCTGCATGCGCCGCACACCTCTCCTTTGCGCATCCCGCTCCCGAAGCAGGAGCCAAGCCTGAGGGCCTGCTCTTCCGATATGCCGCAGTCCCCGGAGAATGCGGCGAGGACCGCCTGCGAGCAAATATAGCCGCCCCTGAAGTAGCCTGTCGCCTTTTCCCCGCGCGTCATACTTGTTCCCCTCCGCAGCGGCAGGATTCTGTCTTCGTGCGGCTGATTTCCGAAATGCTGTCCTTGAATTCCGAAGAACGCCCGACGTTGACCGAATCGGCGGTCAAACCGCAGATTCCCGCTATTTTGCTTTCTTCCATGCGCACACCTCACATTGATAAACTTCGATATGAAGGATAGCGCATACATAGATGTTTGTCAATATGTTTCCGGAAAGATGTGCGCTGATTGCGGCCTTGACACATTAAAAATCAAACGCAATACTTTCAGCCGAAAGGAGCATTGATATGAACGACGATGGACTTCACGACCTGATAGAGCGGGAGCAGCCGAACATCTGCCAGGTCGCGGTATGCAAGGACAACGAGCTTGTCTATTCCGGCTGCTGGAACGGATACAAGAAGGATGACTGCACGCACGTCATGTCGGTGACCAAAAGCATAGTGTCGCTGCTTGTGGGGATTGCCATGGACAAGGGACAGATAAAAAGCGTCGATGACAAGGTGCTGGATTACTTTCCCGAATACAAGGTAAAACGCGGGGAGAAGACGATTTACGAAGTCACGATAAAGCATTTGCTTACCATGCGCGCGCCCTACAAATGCAAGGGGGACCCTTGGGCAAAAGTGTGCGCTAGCGGGAACTGGACGTATTCGTCGCTGGATTTCCTGGGCGGGAGGAAAGGCATAAGCGGGGACTTCCATTACCAGACGGTCTGCCTCCATATACTCTCGGGGATTCTCTACAAGGCGAGCAACATGAAGACCGTCGGTTACGCCAATGAATGCTTGTTCGCCCCGCTCGGGATCAAAAGGCATGAAGTCTATGCCGCTAGATCCGCGGAGGAGCACAGGCGCTTTACGGTCGGAAAGACCCCGAAAGGAAATGTCTGGTTCTGCGACCCCCAGGACCTGGCTACCCCGGGATACGGGCTTTGCATGAGCGCGGAGGACATGGCTAGAATCGGATTGCTGTGCCTGAACAAGGGTGTCTGCGGCGGGCAGCAGGTTGTCTCGTCAGGCTGGATAAAGGAGATGACCGTCCCCCGGACGGTGGAAGGAAAGCATTTCCGGGGAATGGATTACGGGTACCTCTGGTGGGTTATAAGCCGGAAGAAGAACGTCTATGCGGCCATCGGAAACAGCGGCAATGTGATTTACGTCAATCCCGGGAAGAAACTGGTCGTGGCCGTCTCCTCGTATTTCAGGCCGACGATCCGCGACCGGGTTGACTTTATCCAGAAGCACATAGAGCCGCGCGTTTCATAGGGGCCGCTCACCTGAGCTCATAGACGATGCTCATGACGACGCGTATCTCCTTTTTGCCGGAGGATATGGGCGTCGCATCCGATGCGTCCCCCGAATCATAATATACGGGAGCTTCGCCGCCCCATGTCTGACTGATTGAATTCGAGGCGGCAAGCGCCATATATGGCGGCCGCGCTCCGGATGACAGCTCCTCCATGACGAGGACTTTTCCCAGACGGGTTCCCGCCGCACCGCAGGATTCCTCCGCGATTGCCCGCGCGTTCTCGATTGCGAGTGTCCGTGCCTTCTTGACGGCGGCGGCCTCATCCTTGTAGCTGAGCGAAAGCCCGTCCACGCCCGTCGCACCGTTTTTTATCGCGACGTCGATCACGTCGCTCGCCTGCTCTACGTCCGGCATTGTCACGCGTATGCGGTTGGACACATTGTACTTGCCGAATTCCCTCTCGCTGTCCTTCCAGTATGAGTCCTGGGAGATTCCGTAATCATAGGTCTGTATGTCCTCGGGCAGGATCCCGATTCCCAGGAGCGCAGCCTGAACGCCCTTCATCGTGCCTGCGTTCTCTTTCTGTGCAAGCTTTATGTCATCGTCCCGCGTTATGACCGTAAGGTCAACGGTCGCCTTGTCGGGGGTGACATAGACTTTCCCTGTCCCGCTTACGGTTATCGTCCTCATCTTGTGGATGTCGCCCTGCGAGCAGGATGTGGAAACAAGCGCGACAAATGCGAGTGCGAGAATGGCTTTGGAAATGCACATCAATTCTCGCCCTCCTTTTTCTCGTCCGTGTGGCTTTCAATAAGCTTGCCTAGGACAGACTTGAGGTCCAGTCCGAGCGACTCACCTAGGCTTTCGGAAATCTGGGTCACGTTCGTCATTATGTCCTTCGTGAGCTTGGATGAGTCTCCTCCGTACATATAAATTTTCTCGACGTTCTGGTAGGCCATGCCGGAGGCCTCCGCGATTTTGGGTAGCTGCTCAAAATACACCTTGAGGGCATCCAGCTGCATCTGCTGTTTTGCCGCATCGCCATATTCCTTCAGGGCCTCCGCCTTCTCGCGCATACCGTCGGCCTCTGCGACAAGCTTTGCCTTG
>JAFSSU010000323.1 GCA_017450845.1 Treponema sp. | reverse complement strand
TTATTGAATACGCAAAAAGCAAGAAAATCTCCCCTGCCCAGCTGACGGAAGCAGAGAAGCTCCGGTTCATGCAGCGACAATCAGATTAGCATCCCGCTTGCCGCTGCCCCTCCCCTACGCGTCGATGTCCGCGTTGGAAAGCAGGTGCTTTTCGATGAAGCTCCGCCGCTCCGGGGTGTTCTTGCCCATGTAGAAGGTCAGGAGCTTGGGCACTGCCTTGAGCTGGCTTATTTCCACCGGGGTCAGGTGCATCGTCTCGGGCTCGATGAACTGGCGGAACTCGTCGGGGTTTATCTCCCCGAGGCCCTTGAATCGGGATGTCTCCGCTGACTTTCCGAGCCGCTCCTGAGCCTTGTCCCGCTCCGTCTCCGAATAGCAGTAAACGTTCTCTTTCTTGTTACGCACACGGAAAAGCGGGGTCTCCAGTATGAAGACCCGGCCGCTCGTCACCAGCTCCTCAAAGAAGTCCAGGAAAAAGGTCATCACGAGGTTGCGGATATGGTAGCCGTCGTTGTCCGCATCGGTCGCGATGACGATTTTGGAATATTTCAGGTCCTCCACGCTGTTCTCTATGCCGAGCGCCATCATCAGCTGGTAAAGCTCGTCGTTCTTGTAGATGTCGCCCTGCTTCTTGCCCCACATGTTCTCGGGCTTGCCGCGCAGGGAGAAAATCGCCTGGTAGCTCGCGTCGCGGGAATGGGTCATCGTGCCGGACGCGGAGTCTCCCTCCGTGATGAAGATCATGCTGTTCTCGCCCTTGGCCCCGTCGCTCACGTGGTACTTGCAGTCCTTGAGCTTGGGAATGCGGATGCTTATCTTCTTGGCGGCCTCCTTGGCCTCCTTCTTGACGGCTGAAAGCTCGGTGCGGAGCTTCTCGTTGGCAAGGATTTTCTCCTGTATCTTCCTGGCCGCGTCCGGGTTCCGGTGCAGCCAGTCGTTCAGGCCGGACTGGACCTCGCCGACGATCCACTGGCGGATGTCCGTGTTGCCGAGCTTGTTCTTGGTCTGGCTCTCGAAGACCGGGTCCTTCACCTTGACGAGGACGGCGGCGGTCATGCCCTCGCGGATGTCCTCGGCCTTGTAGCTGGTCCCGTAGAAGTCGTTCAGGCCGCGGACAAAGCCCTCCTTGAAGGCGGCGAGGTGGGTTCCCCCGTCCGCCGTGTACTGGCCGTTGACGAACGAGAAGTAGTTCTCCCCGTAGGAGTTCGTGTGGGTGAAGGCGAACTTGAGGTGTTCGCCAGAGTAGCTCCCTATGGAATACAGGCAGGAGTCGTCCATCTCGCGCGAAAGCAGGTCCAGAAGCCCGTTCTCGCTCTTGAAGTCCTGCCCGTTCAGGCGGACGGTAAGGCCGGAGTTCAGGTAGGCGTAGTTCCACATCCGCTTTTCCACGAACTCCATGTTGAAGGTATACTTGCCGAAGATTTCCTCGTCCGGGACGAACTCAAAGTAGGTCCCGTCCCTCTGCTTCTCCTTGAGCGTGCCCGACTTCTGGGATGCCAGCACGCCTTTCTGGAAGACTGCCTCGGCGCACTTGCCGTCGCGGACGGAGACGACGCGGAAGTAGGAGGACAGGGCGTTGACGGCCTTGGTTCCCACGCCGTTCATGCCGACGGAGAACTGGAACACGTCGTCGTTGTATTTGGCACCGGTGTTTATCTCGCTTACGCACTCGACGACCTTGCCGAGCGGTATGCCGCGGCCAAAGTCGCGGACCTTGACGCGGCCGTCCTTGACCTCCACGTCTATCCGGTCGCCGTAGCCCATGATGAACTCATCAACGGCGTTATCGACTATCTCCTTGAGCAGCACGTAGATGCCGTCGTTCTGATTGCTGCCGTCGCCCAGGCGGCCGATGTACATGCCGCTGCGCAGGCGGATGTGCTCGAGCGCGTCCAGGTGCTTGACCTGGGACTCATCGTAGACGGCCCGTGCCTTGGGCCTGGAAGCCGGGGCAGGTTTCTTTTCAACCACCGGGGCGGATTTCGCCATCTCCAGGACGGTCTGCTGTACGGGGGGCTTCTCTATAACCGGAGCCGCCTTCACTTCTTCGGGTGCTTTCGCCCGGGCGGGAACGGTCTTTTTCGTTGCGGCAGCCTTTGCCGCAACCGTGGTCTTCTTTGCAGTCTTTGCGGGTTCTTTCTTTGCCTTTGCCGCTGTATCTTTCTTGACAGCCTTGCCGGTCACGGCAGCTTTGCT
>JAFSSU010000322.1 GCA_017450845.1 Treponema sp. | reverse complement strand
TGATGCTCCTGGATGAACTTGACGGACTGCACGAACATGCCGCCCGAGCCGCAGCAGGGGTCGTACACGCGCTTGCCTTCCGTCGGCTTCAGGATGCTGACGATTGTCTTTACGACGCTCGCCGGGGTGTAGAACTCGCCGCCTTTCACCCCTTCGTAGGATGCGAACTGCGCGATGCAGTACTCATAGGTGCGGCCCAGCAGGTCCTTGCTCGCCTCGGTGTCGCTCATGTCCATGTTGGTGAACACGTCCACCACGTTGCCGAGGACGCGCTTGTCCAGCTCCGGGCTGGCGTAGTTCTTGGGGAGAACCCCTTTCAGGCTTTTGTTGTCGGCTTCTATGCTGGTCATGGCCTTGTCCAGGACCGTGCCTATTTCCGGCGTGTGGGCGGCCTTCGCGATCTGTGTCCAGCGGGCTTCCGGCGGGACAAAGAAGATGCTCTCGGCCTCATACGCGTCCGGGTCGTCCTCAAAGCCGTCGCCTTCGGCAACAAGCTCATCGTATTTCTTCTCGAACGCGGTGGAAATGTATTTCAGGAAGATAAGGCCGGTAAAGATTTTGCGGTAATCGGCGGCGGGGATGTGCCCCCACAGCTCGCATGCCGCATCCCAAATCTGCTGCTCAAAGCCGATTGTCGCGGCGTTCTGTCTGGATGCCTTTGCTTTTGCCATCTGTGTGTCCTTTGCTGAATGTTGCCGCGCAGGAAACGTTCCCTCCGCCCATAGCCCTCCCCTTCCGTAATCGGCCGTCAAAAAAGCCTTTCCGTACGCCCGCGCTCAAAGCCCGCGCGGAGGGAACCTGTGGACGAAGCCGCTTGCCGCGCACCTACCGTGCCTCACGGTTCGGGAGGCTTCTTGCTGTTATTTCATTTTACTTCAAACAACATCCGCTGTCAAACATTCCGGCCTCAGGCCCCGGGCGCGCCGGAAACAGGCTGACGGGTGGCCGGCTCAAACCAGTTCTCCATCATAAGCGTGGAGACCTGCCGGACAGGCTCAAAGTGCTTCGTGTTGCGGGTGACCAAGATCATGTTGTTGGAGACGGCGATGGCGGCTATCTGCGTGTCCTGGAAGTCTATGGGAGTCCCCGCATCCGCCAGCCGCGCCCGTATGTCCGCATGAATCCATGCGGCGTGATTGTCATAGGGGATTATGGGGTAGCAGGCCTGGATGTCATCGATTAAATCCGTGAAAAGCAAGTCTTTTCTCCGCCCGGCCACCATCCGGCTGACCCCGAAAAGGAGTTCGTTCCATGTCGTGGAAGAGATGGCACAAAGGCTCTCACGCCCTCGCGCCTGTTCCATGACATCAGGGTTAGGATCTGCCCGCATGAGCTCCGAGACGATGTTCGTGTCGAGAAGGTAATAGGGGGCAACCATCTTTACTCAACCTCAATGTCGTCAAAAATATGTTCCGACCCCCTGCCGGCATACTCGGCCGGATCCCGCAGGCTGACGATGAACTCCGCAAGGTCGAAATCGTCATCCTCAAGTCCGAATTCCTTGCGGTTGTCCTGCAGACGTTCGACCAGGCTCTTGCGGGGACTGGCGGATTGCCGCATCTCATCGTAGTCAGACTTGGAGACGATGTAAGCGACCTCCTGATTGTGCCGGGTGATGGGCACGGGGCCTTCCGTCTCCGCCTGATGGATGAAGAAGGGGAGCTTGTTCTTTGCCTCAAAGACTGGTACTGCATTGCACATATAGCTATTATAGCACGTTATGGCTATATGTCAAGGAAACGGCATACGCTCGGTAGTTTTTCCGCTGATTTCCGCGGGCATCTTCGGCTGCCCCGTCAAGGACGCATGGGAACAGGCGATTTACGCCTGCAAGAATTTCATGAACGCGAACCCGGACTACAAGATCAGGATTCTCTTCGCAATCCCGGCAAAGAGCGCGGACGGCAGGAAGAAGTTCGACGTGGGAAATGAGATTTTGGCACGGGAGCTGCCGGCTTCTGACGCTCATCCCTGAGCCTTGGCAACACGAACCCCAGCTGCTCCTTGTGCTCCTGCCCTACCGTTCCCCGCAAAATGCACGGAAAAAGTTGACAAACAACACGGAATGGCATTATAACGGTGTAAGCTGAACAAGGAGCATTTTTTTAAATTTAGGGAAGCTCGAAATTCGACCAAGGAGAAAACGGTGGAAATCCGCAACAAGGACTTTGACAACGGAAAGGCGTTTGACTTCGGAAAGACATCCGCCGATTATGCGAAATACCGCGACATTTACCCGCAGGCATTTTATGACAAGCTCGTTGAGCTCAAGCTGGGGGTGGCGGGGCAGAAGGTGCTTGACCTTGGAACGGGAACGGGCGTGCTGCCGCGCAATATGTACCGCTACGGGGCGCAGTGGACGGGAACCGATATTGCCGAAAACCAGATACAGTTTGCCCGCGAGCTGAGCGAGCAGGCGGGCATGCAGATTGCATACCGGGTTTCTGCCTCCGAAGCGCTCGATTTTCCTGCCGCGAGCTTTGACGTCGTGACTGCCTGCCAGTGCTTCATGTACTTTGACAAGGCGGTCATCCTGCCCAAGATTCACCGCTGGCTTAAGGACGGAGGGCATTTCGCCGTCCTGTTCATGGCATGGCTGCCCGGCGAAAGCGAGATTGCCGCGGAGAGCGAAAAGCTGGTGCTCAAGTACAATCCCGACTGGACAGGCCGCGGCTGGCAGCGCACGCCGGTCACGATGCCCGACTGGGCCGAACCCTATTTTACCCTGGAAGATGCGGTATCCTTTGACATTCCCGTGACCTTTACCCGCGAGAGCTGGAACGGGCGCATAAAGGCCTGCCGCGGCATCGGGGCGTCTGACCTGAGCCCGGAAGCAATCGCCGCCTGGGAGCAGGAGCATCGTGCCTACCTCGCGGGCGTTCCCGAAAGCTTTGACATCCTCCATTACGTGACGGTCCTGAACCTGCGGCGGAAATAAGCGGCCGTGCATAAGCCGGTCGCACATAAGGCCGCCCGCCGGATTTCCAGCTCCATGCGCCGTGCTATGGTTCCCATGGAGGCAGCTGTCACGACGGACAAGAATCCCGTCGAAATCGTGGAAAAATGCCCGCGCCTACTCAGTTTCCTTCCGAAAGGAAGCTGAGGAGCGGCTCGATATAGCGGATGTCCGATATGTCGTACGAGTGGTCGATGAGCAAGCCCATCTCCCGCATCTTCTCATCCTTGGATCTCTTCAGGGAACCGGCGAACATCTTCATCATAAGCTTTGACGGCAGCTTCATCTTTTCATAGTCGATTCCGCCCTGGCAGTAAAAGACCGTGACGTATTGCCGGTGTTCGTCCGGCAGGATGTTTTTCATGGCGGCGACATCAGGGCTTTCGTTCGGGCTGGCCCCGACAGCAACGGCGGCGAGCTTCCTGCCTTTCAGGCGGGGAACCTTGTCCAGAAACCAATTCAGCTTGACAAGCTTTCCGGCCATGCACCAGCCAGCATATACAATGGCATCGTATGCATCAAAGAAAGAGCCGTCTTTTCCCTGCACGTCCTTCAGGTCAAACAGGTCTGCCTTCGTCTTTCCGGCAATCCATTCTGCGTAACGCTTCGTGAAGCCCGTCTGTGAAGTGTAAACGACCAGTGTCTTCATAGTCCGATCTGCCTCCTCGCGACACGATACCATATTCCCTTTGTGATTTCAAGGGCTTCTTTGGGGCTGCGTTCTCCCGCTCACACATATTTTGCTGTCATCCGCGTCCACTGCGCCATGACGAGCTTCGCCGGCATCCATTTGGAATAGAGCCTGCAGAACTGCGCGAAAAAGGAAGGGACGGACATATCCTTCCCCTTCCTGTTGTCCGCAAGCGCCTTTTGCGCGACCCGGGAGGGGCTTGTCATGCCGGGGTAGCGTATCTTCACCCCGTCTTTCTCCCGGGGAAGCATCCCTGTGTCAACCCATCCCGGGCACGTGCATGTGACAACTATTCCCCGGCCTTTCAGTTCCACGGACAAGGCCCGCGACAGCTGCCTGACGAACGCCTTGCTTGCCGAATAGAGGCTCAGATAGGGATTAGGCTGGAAAGCCGCTGCCGAGGCGACGTTCACTATTCCCGCCCCCTCGCGCATATATGGGAGAGATTCCGCCGTAAGCGAGGCAACGGCGGTGCAGTTGACCGCACACATTCCTCCGGCCTGCCCGGCCCCCATCTTTTCGAACAAACCCATGTAGGCAGTCCCTGCATTGTTGACGAGCAGGCGCAGGTCCGGGGCGTATTCCGCCAGCCTGCGGGCAATCACGCTGGCCCCGTCCGCCGACAGGTCGGCTTCCACGGCGACGACCTTCGCAGAGGCCGCCCGCAGGGATTCAAGCTTGTCCCTGTTCCTTCCGACCGCCCATATCTCGTCTATGTCAGCATACGCTGCGTCCGAGCTGATTTCCCGGACGAACTCAGTGCCTATCCCTCCCGTCGCTCCCGTCACTATCGCGA
>JAFSSU010000321.1 GCA_017450845.1 Treponema sp. | reverse complement strand
TCTGGATCTATGCGGTAGAAAGTGATTTTGTTGTTCTTGACCGCGTACCAGGTGATGAAGCCGCCGCAGAGGACGGGCTTGCAGTCGGACAGGTTTCCCTCAAAGCTGTGTATACGCCCGTCCCCTTTCCCCTTGCCGTCCAGCGCGGTGTAGAATATCGTCGTGTGGCGCGTCCACAAAAGCAGATATTCATTCTTTCCGTACTGTATCAGATGCGGCGTGCGGGCAGGATCCATGCCCTGGGCATAGTCGGTGATCTGCCTGAAGGACGGCTTGCCGAATCCGCCCTTCTTGTCCTCGACAGTCGCGAGGAAGATGTTCCGCGTCTTCTTGCTTTTGTTCTTGTAGTATTCGTCGTAGACCTTGTTGTATGCGACGAGGATGTGAGTGTCCGTGGACATGATGCCGCCGAGCGACACGCCCGTGTCGTTGTCGCCGGCAGTTCCGGGTATGGGGCAGACGTTCGTGTTGATGTACTCGCCGTTCCCTCCGTCACTCTCGCTCAGGGCCCGCTTGTTCTTGCCCAGGACGATGGCGCGGGGGTATGCGTCGCCGTGGTCGGCCCCGACCATGATGCCGTCCTTCGTCGTCACGAGCTGGTTGAAGGAGTGGCTCACGTACTGGCTTGCGCCGATGCTGCTGACCCCGGTCATCGTGTAGACGGCCTGCATTTTCTCTTTGTCCAGGTCTATCGCCATGTTCGCCTGGTGCTTGTAGCCGTCCTTTCCCTTGTACATGGTATGCCCCGTCCGGATATAGAGGTGCTTCCCGTCCTCGGTGCAGTGCAGGCCGCCGACGAAGGGCTCGCTCGTGTTGCCCCCGAACAGCGACCAGGCTTCCTTGCGCTTCCACTTGGAGTCGTACTGTATGACGCGGATGACCTCAACCTTGTCGGAGTCGCCGGGGTTCTTCTGGCCGACGATGACGTAGTAATTGCCGTCGGACGAGGCGAGGAAGCCTCCGAACAGGGGAAGCTCCAGCTTGATGTTCCTCTCGCCTGTCTGCCGGTAGCCTTTGTCCAGGTAACGGATCTGCAGGTGCTTCTCCGCCTGCACCATCATCATGCTGCCGTCGCTGAAGGGAACGAGGCAGGACCTGTCCACTTCGTTCACCAGCTCGTAGTTGTTCGCCTCAGCATTGTCAGTGAACGGCCCCTTGACGTCGGTCGTGTTTATCCACTGCTCCTGTGTCTTCCTGCGTTTGCCGGTCCAGTCGTCCGCCCGGAAAACTGAGCCTGAGGCGGGTGCGGTCCCTGAGGCGAACGCGGTCCCGGCCACAAGCCCCAGAACGATTCTTATCGCTATGCCGTTGATGATGAACCACAGGAACGGGCGGATTGTCCATGAGAAGCCTTTCTCTGTGTCTTCCTTATCCTGCTCCATCTCATTGTCCTCCCGTCAGCCGACAAAGCAAGGCCAGCCCCGCACGAAAACAAAAGCTTCCGCACGGGGCTGAACCGCTTTTCTTACGGCATGTGCCTACACGTTACTTCCCGATATACGCGAGCGCGCTGTCACCGGCAATCTTGCCGTAGACGCAGATGTCCGCGACCGCGTTTCCGCCCAAGCGGTTGCCGCCGTGCACTCCGCCGGTCACCTCGCCCGCGGCGAAGAGGCCTGAAACCGCTGCCCCGGACTTCGTGATGACCTGGGCCTTGGTGTCAATCTTGATGCCGCCCATCGTGTGGTGGATGGCGGGTCCGACCTCGACCGCATAGAAGGGCCCCGTCTCCAGGGCGCGGGGCATCTCGCTCGCCTTGCGGCCGAAGTCAGGGTCTCCCGAGCCGGACTTCTGGTAGCCGTTGTAGGCCGCGACCGTCGCCTCAAGGGATGCCGCGTCCATGCCCAGCTTGCCCGCAAGCTCCGCCGGAGTCGCGCCCTCGGTCAGAAGCCCCTTCTTGGCATAGCCCTCGATCGCCTTGAGCGACTCGCGCACGCCCTGGTCAAAGAGCAGGTAGGCTGTCTTGCCGGTCTGCGCGAGAACGTCCGCGGACATAACGTCGCGGGTCGCCATCTCGTTGCCGAACCTCTTGCCCTCGCGGTTCACCATGATCGCGCCGTTGCCGCGCACGGCCTCGGTGATCATCACGCCGTTGGACGGGACGACCGTCGGGTGGGTCTGGATCTGCTCCATCTGGACGAGCTCCGCGCCGAACTTCTCCACCCAGGCGAAGGCATCGCCGGTCGCCCCCTTGTGGTTGGTCGTTCCGAACCCGGCGAGGTCGGCCTTGTACTTGACGACCATGTCGGGGTTCGCTCCGAATCCTCCCGTCGCGATGATGACGGCCCCGGCCCTGACCGTGTAGTCGCCGTCCGCTGACGTGACCTTCACGCCGGCGGCCTTGCCGTTTTCTTCCATTATATCCGTCACCTTGCTGTTGTAGCGGATTTCCACGCCCGCATCCTTCGCGGCCTTCTCAAGCACGGGGACCAGGTGCACGCCGATTGCCGCGCCGCCCTGAGGACGGTGGGTGCGGGAGTTCGTGGAGCCCGCCATCTTGCCCACGTCGCTTAAATCCGCGCCGAGGGACATGAGCCAGTCCACCGTCTCGGCGGACTTCTCCACCATGTTGCGCACGAGCTCGGGGTCGTTCAGGTTGTAGCCGCCCTTCATCGTGTCCTGGTAATACTGCTCGTTGCTGTCGGCAATGCCGAGCTGCGCCTGCACCTTGGTCTCGGAGGCGTTGAGCCCGCCCGTAGCGGAGTTCGTGTTGCCGCCCGCGATGCCCATCTTCTCGAGCAGGATTACCTTGGCCCCCTTGCCCGCTGCCTCGGTGGCGGCGGAAAGCCCCGCGCCGCCCGCACCTATGACGACGATGTCGCAGGTCACGTCGGCCGCCGCGGAAGCGGAGGAAGCCCTGGCCTCGCCCTTTGCCGCCGCGAGCGCCATCGCTATCGCATCGATCGTCGCCTTGGAGGTGATCGTCGCGCCGGACACCGTGTCAAGCTTGGCAGTGCTCTGGGTCTTGACCAGCTGGTCGATTATCTTCTGCTCGGCGGGCTTGGCGAAGTCGGTCTCGTCCTCGGAGACAATCTTGCCGCCGGTGACCTTGCCGCCCGCCACCGTCAGGCTCAGGCTGATGGGGCCGTTCCGTCCCTCGGAGCTTCCCGTCCACTCGCCGTCATTGTAGCCTGCCCCGGAGGACCTGGACCTCACGCCGATGACGATGGCTAGCGCCGCAAGAACCAGGAATACCCCGGTTATAAGGAAAGGTTTCTTGTTCATTTAAGAACTCCTGTGTATTGAGATTTGTGCGTTTGTCAGCTTTAGTTTACTGTAAAAGGAAACAGGAAACAAGGGGCGGGGACAAGTGCCGCCCGCCACCGCCGGATCCAGCCCCGGAGATTCAAAAAAATCATACATTTCAATTTTTTATGTTGTTTACCCGGAAATATCGTGATATACTGATAAACATGGATACGAAAATCACGGTAGTAAAGGACTTCAAGAGAGGGGAGGTCGATCCGAACCTTTTCAGCTCTTTCATAGAGCATCTGGGCCGCGCGGTGTATACCGGCATTTACGAGCCGGGCCATCCCGAGGCGGACGAGCAGGGCTTCCGCAAGGATGTAATCAGCATGGTCAAAGATCTGGGAGTCTCCCTGGTCCGCTACCCGGGAGGCAACTTCCTGTCGGGCTACGACTGGCGGAACGGCATCGGCCCCAGGGACAAGCGCCCCGTCAGGCTGGACAGGGCCTGGCACACGATCGAGACGAACGAGATCGGGATTGACGAGTTCTACGACTGGTCGCTCAAGTCCGGGACCCAGGTGATGGGCGCCGTCAACATGGGCACGGGCACGCCGCAGGACGCGGGCGATTTGGTCGAATACTGCAACTTCGAGGGCGGGACCTACTGGAGCGACCTCCGCGCGAAAAACGGCCACAAGAAGCCCTACGGCATCAAGACCTGGTGCGTCGGAAACGAGATGGACGGCCCCTGGCAGATAGGCCACCTGGACGCGGACGACTACGGCAAGAAGGCCCTTGAGGCCGCCAAGATAATGAAGTGGACGGACGACAGCATCAAGCTGGTGGTATGCGGCAGCGCGACGACGAGCATGCCCACATACCCCTCCTGGGACCGCACGGTGCTGGAGCACACCTACGAGCTGGTGGACTACATGTCGATCCACCGCTACTACGAGAACTTCGGCAACGACGACGACTTCCTCGCCTCCTTCGTGGACATGGACGACTTCATCAAGACCTCCTGCGCGACGCTCGACTACGTCAAGGCGGTCAAGCGCAGCAAGAAGACGATGTACCTGTCCTTCGACGAGTGGAACGTCTGGTACCAGCAGAAGCAGGAGTCCCACCCCTGGCAGAAAGCCCCCCGCATCCTGGAGGACCACTACTCCCTGCTCGATGCCCTCGTCGTCGGAGGCCTCGCGATAACCCTGCTGAACCATGCCGACCGCGTCAAGGTCGCCTGCCTTGCCCAGCTGGTCAACGTCATCGCCCCGATCTTCACCGAGCCGGGGAAGGGAGCCTACAAGCAGGCGATTTACTTCCCCTTCCGGGACATCTCGGTCTACGGTCGCGGCACCGCGCTGGCCCCGGTCGTCAAGACGGAGAACAAGGTCACGGACAAGTACGGCGAGGTCCCCGCGGTCATCTTCGCCGCCGTCCACAACGAGGAGGCGGGGGAGCTCTCGATCTTCGCGCTCAACACGAGCAAGACGGATGTCTCCCGCACCGAGCTCAACCTGATGGACTTCGGCAAGGCCGAGATGACATACAGGACGGAGCTCTGCGGCGCGGACCTGAACGCGAAGAACTCCCTGGACAAGCCCGAGGCCGTAAAGCCCGCGGCGGTCCCCGTCTCGCAGGGCGACGGCGCGAAGTTCACGCTGGACCTCAAGCCCGCCTCCTGGAACGTCATGCGCTTCAGGACGGGGAAATAAACGGACGCGCATCATACGCATCATAAAAGCAATAGGAGTGATATATGATTCTGAAAGATTATGAATTCTGGTTCGTCACCGGAAGCCAGGACCTGTACGGAGAGGAGACCCTCAGGCAGGTCGCCAAGGATTCCAAGGAAATCGTCGAGTCGCTGAACAAGTCCGGCTCATTGCCCTGCCCCCTCGTCTGGAAGCCGACGCTCCTGACCCCCGCCTCAATCCGGGAAACTCTTGAGCAGGCCAACGCCGACGGCAAGTGCGCGGGAATCATCTGCTGGATGCACACCTTCAGCCCCGCCAAGATGTGGATTGCGGGCCTGAACGCATACAAGAAGCCCCTGCTCCAGCTGAACACCCAGTTCAACGAGAAGATTCCCTACTCGACGATGGACATGGACTTCATGAACCTGAACCAGAGCGCGCACGGCGACCGCGAGTTCGGCTACATCACCGCCCGCATGGACGTTCCCCGCAAGGTCATCTGCGGCCACTGGCAGCACGAGGACACGCAGAAACGCATAGCCGACTGGATGCGCGTCGCCCGGGCGGTCGCGGACGGCAAAACCCTCCGCGTCATCCGCTTCGGCGACAACATGCGCGAGGTCGCGGTCACCGACGGCGACAAGGTAGCGGCGATGGTCAAATTCGGCTGGTCAGTACCCTACTACGGCATCGGCGACCTGGTCGCCTGCATGAACGAGGTGAAGCAGGCTGACATCGACGCGCTCTATGACGAGTACAACCAGAAGTACGAGATCGTCTACGACTGCGGGAACGGCTTTGACAAGGACTTCGTCATCGGCCAGATCAAGGAGCAGGCGAAGATCGAGATCGCGCTCCGGGCCTTCCTCAAGGACAACGACGGCAGCGCGCTCTGCACGAACTTCCAGGACCTGCACGGCATGAAGCAGCTGCCGGGCCTTGCAATACAGCGCCTGCTCGCCGACGGCTACGGATTCGGCGCGGAAGGCGACTGGAAGACCTCCGCGCTCGTGCGCACCTTCAAGGTGATGACCGCAGGCCAGGTCGTCGCCGGAAAGAAGGGCAACGCCTTCATGGAGGACTACACCTACAACCTGGTCCCGGGAAAAGAGGCGAACATGGGAAGCCACATGCTTGAGGTTGACCCCGAGATCGCCGTCTCCAAGCCGAAGATCGAGGTACACCACCTGGGAATAGGCGACCGCGAGCCGCCCGCCCGCATGGTGTTCAACACGCTGGAGGGAGC
>JAFSSU010000320.1 GCA_017450845.1 Treponema sp. | reverse complement strand
GCAGCCGAGAGGAACGACCGCATGGCCTCGTAGGAGTCTTCCGTCTTCTGGGTGAACAGGGCCTTGAAGGTCGAGTCCATGCGGGGGTTAAGCAAAGCTCCCGTACCGGCCTGAGAGGCGTATTCCTCCTCGCTCAAGAAGTCCTTTTTATCCATAGGATTAATTGTAGCACGTTTCTCCGACGGTGTACAGTATCGAATGGTTGACCACCTGATATTGCCTGTTTATGACAGCGGCTCCGCCCCTGACGCTCCTTTTTCTCGTGGGATAATCCAAACCCTGTTTGGATTTTATCCCATGCACAGGGGGCTGTCAATACCGGGCGGACAGCGGCTTCCCGGAGAACTTTTTTCTATAAAATTCCCCAAAAACTATTGACAATTTTGCCTAATAACAGGAAAGTAGCTAATCGGACCTTTTGGTTCCTTACATAACAATCAGAGGAGACGTACTGAAGGTGAATGGAAGTACTGTTTCTATTGACCATGTCAGCAAGCACTTCGGGGATTTCCACGCGCTTGACGATGTCAATTTTACGATAAAGCAGGGGGAGTTCTTCTCCCTGCTCGGGCCTTCAGGATGCGGCAAGACCACCTTGCTCCGCATCATCGCGGGATTCGAGTTTCCGGACGAGGGTGCGGTTCTCTTCGATGGTACCGATGTGGTCCCCCTGCCTCCCAACAAGCGGCAGAGCAACACGATTTTCCAGAACTACGCTCTTTTCCCCCATCTGTCGGTCTATGACAACGTCGCCTTCCCGCTCAAGCTCAAGAAACTGGGCAAGGCCGAGATAGACGAAAAGGTCAGCCACTACCTGCACCTGGTGCAGCTGGACGAGCATGCCCACAAAAAACCGAACCAGCTCTCGGGCGGCCAGCGGCAGCGCGTCGCGATCGCCCGAGCCCTCATAAACGAGCCCAAGGTCCTCCTGCTGGACGAGCCGCTTTCCGCCCTGGACGCGAAGCTCCGCTCCAGCCTCCTCCTGGACCTGGATGCCCTGCACGACAAAATAGGAATCACCTTCATCTTCGTCACCCACGACCAGAGCGAGGCCCTCGCGGTCAGCGACAGGATTGCCGTCATGAACTCGGGCCACGTCCTGCAGGTGGGAACGCCCTTCGAGATTTACGAGAGCCCCGCCACCCAGTTCGTCGCCCAGTTCATCGGCGACACGAACCTCTTCGAGAGCAAGGTCGTCGAATGTGTCCCCCACGAGGCCCCCGGCTCCGATCCCGACTACATGGTGACGCTCAACGTCCCTGCGCTGGGCATACAGGCCCAGCTCAAGAGCGACACGCCCGCCACCCGCGAGGAGGACAAGAACATCCTCGTGACCGACTACGACCATACCGATCCCGGCCAGGACATCTGCTTCACCATACGGCCCGAGAAAATCCGCATCACGCTGGAGGAGCCGGACCTGCACGGCCGCAAGGACATCAACGTCTTCAAGGGAGTGGTCGAGGAGCCGGTCTACACGGGCTTCCAGTCCAAGTTCTACGTCCGCCTGGAGAACGGCAGCATCATCAAGGTCTTCAAGCAGCACGTCAACTACCTGGACGACGGGCCGGAGATCCAGTGGAAGGACACGGTCTACGTCTCATGGGCCGCCAACGACGGCTACATCGTCGAGGAAATAAACAAATGACGGACAAGAGCGTCAAGTACAAGAAGGCAAACCCCGGCCCCGCCTACGCATGGCCGATGGGCCTGTGGTTCACGGCTTTCTTCGCCGCGCCGCTGGTGATAATCGTCGTCTACTCCTTCCTCAAGAGGGACGTGTACGGCGGTGTCATACGCGAGTTCAGCCTGAAGGCCTACGCCCAGATGTTCACCCCGGCATACGGGATGATTTTCATGCGGACGCTCTGGATAGCGGTGATCTCGACCGCCGTGACGATCGCGGTCGCCCTGCCCTGCGGATACGCGATGGCGCGGAGCCGGCACCAGACCCTGCTTCTCATCCTCGTCATCATCCCCTTCCTGACCAACTCGCTCATCCGCATCTTCGCCTGGATGACGATTCTGGGCGACAACGGCATGCTCAACTCGATCCTGCGGGGCCTGCACGGATTCGTGCACGGGCTGCTCCTGCATGACGGCAAGCAGTACCTGGCGCACAAGTTCATGTTCACGCAGGGGGCGGTCATACTGGTCAGCATCTACATGTACCTGCCCTACGCGATACTGCCGGTTTTCACGGCGGTGGACAGGTTCGACTTCACACTGCTGGAGGCCGCCCGCGACCTGGGGGCCACAAAGATAAGCTCGATGTTCCTGGTGCTCATCCCGAGCATCAAGAGCGGAATCGTCAGCGCCCTTATCTTCACGTTCATACCGATTTTCGGCTCCTACACCGTCCCCCAGATGGTCGGCGGCAAGGACTCCTACATGCTCGGCACGCTCGTCGTGGACCAGGTGCAGAAAGTCCGCAACTGGCCGCTTGCCTCTGCCTTCTCCGTCATGATCACCCTGCTTTCCATGCTCGCGATTCTCTGGATGCTCGTGTCCAACAAGAAGGAGGCCGACCTCAAGAAGGTCTCAACCAAGGAGGACAGCACGAGCGTCGCGGGCGGGGCCAGGATTTTCGCAAGGAGCCTTGCGGAAGGGGGCAAAAAATGAACAGGCTTTTCCAGAATCCCTTCTCGCTTTTCATACGGCGGAAGCGCTCCTCGGAGTCATCACGCCATGCCAAGAAGCAGTGGAGGATGTACAGCCCGGCAATCAGCTTCTCCAAGGTGATGCTCGCCCTGTCGCTCGTATTCCTCTTCCTGCCCCTCTTCGTGATAATCTTCTACTCCTTCAACGAGAGCAAGGACACGGAGTTCACGCGGGTGTCGTTCGTCTGGTACGAGAAGCTCTTCCTGGGCTCGGGCGACCTCTGGCACGCCCTCTACAACAGTCTCCTCATCGCCATAACGTCCTCGGTGGTCGCGACGATCCTGGGGACCCTGTCCGCAATCGGCGTGGGCTGGTACAAGTTCCGCGGGCGGGGCTACATCCAGACGATGAGCTTCCTGCCGATGGTCCTGCCCGAGGTCATCATGGGCGTGTCGCTTTTGATTTTCTTCAGCGGAATCAAGCTCTCGCTCGGCCTCTTCTCGATATTCATCGCGCACACGACCTTCTGCCTGCCCTTCGTCTACCTGATGGTCAGCGCGAGGATCGATGAATTCGACTACACGATAATCGAGGCGAGCCACGACCTGGGGGCGAACGAGAGGCAGACCCTCTTCAAGGTCATCATCCCCGCCATCATGCCCGGAGTCATATCCGGCTTCATGATAAGCGTCACGATGTCGCTGGAGGATTACGTCATCACGTCCCTGGTCTCCGGGCCGGGAAGCACGACCCTGCCCCTCTACGTCTACTCTATGATTCGCTTCGGCGTAAGCCCGGTGATAAATTCCCTGTCGTTCGTCCTTATCCTCGTGATATGCGCCGTCACCTTCCTGCTCCGCAAGGGGCTCAAAGGTTTCGCCGCATCCCACTGACCGGGAATGAAGGGACAGGGACAAGACTTGATATTGATACGGAGAAATATGATGAGCATAACGAGGAATTTCGTTTTTGGGGCTGCCCTGCTGTTGTCGGGAAGCATCGCGCTTTCTTCCTGCGACAAGGGCGGCGAGGCCGTCCAGAAGGATGACAAGAAGCTGAACATTTACACCTGGACTTACTATACCCCCGAGGATGCTGTCAAACAGTTCGAGCAGGAGTTCGGCATTGACGTCACGATCGACGAGTACGCCTCCAACGAGGAGATGTACGCCAAGCTCCGTGCGGGCGGCGGCAAGGGCTACGACATCGTCGTCCCCTCCCAGGACTACAGCTCGATCATGATAAAGCAGGGTATGCTCCGGGAGATTGACCAGTCGGTCTTCACCAACAAGGGCAACATCAACCCCAAGGTGCTGGAGAAGGCGACCTACGACCCTGTGATGAAATACTGCGTCCCCTACTACTTCGGGGCGGCGGGCATCTCCGTCAACAAGACGAAGGTCCCGGGCGGATACGCGAGGGACTGGAGCATCTTCGCCGACAAGCAGTTCGCGGGCCACGCTACGATGATGGACGACATGCGCGAGGTCATCGGAGACGCGCTCGCCAGCCTGGGCTACGACGTGAACACGCTCGATGACGGCGAGCTTGAGGAGGCCAAGAAGCTCATCTCCGACAAGTGGAAGCCCAACCTGGTCAAGTTCGACGCGGAGAGCTTCGGCAAGTCATTCGCTTCCGGCGACTTCTGGCTCTGCCAGGGCTACGCCGAGGTCATCTACGGCGAGGTCAGCGAGGACAAGCAGGCCGACATGATTGACTTCTTCATCCCCGCCCAGGGCGGCCCGGCATACCTTGACTCCCTCTGCATCCTCAAGGACAGCCAGCACTACGCGGCGGCCAATGAGTTCATCAACTTCATCCACAGGCCGGAAATCTACGCGATGTTCCTGGACTATTTCCGCTTCCCCTGCTTCGTCAACCCGTCGGCCCAGCAGTACATGAAGACCACCCCGATGTACGAGGCGAGCGAGATGGACAACTGCACGCTCAAGCTCGACCTGGGCGAGGGACTGGACAAATACAACAACATCTGGCAGGACGTGCGCTTCGCGGACTGACCGCATGGATGACAGCCCCCTCATGTCGATACAGCCGTATTTCGTGCTGGACTCGGACGACTTCTGCCAGCGCCTGCTCTTTGAGAACGGCATATCGCATTTCTTCAGCTTCTCCAACAAGACGCAGGAGGACATCACCCTGCCGCTCCTGACGGACGGCTGCAGCAACCTGCTGTTCGAATACAAGGACGGGACCGTCAGGACCCACTTTGTAGGGAGCACGATGGAGAAGCGGACTTTCTCCGTCAAGAAGGGGGCTGAATACTTCGGAGTAAGGCTCGCTCCGGGCTGCGCGTTCTCCATTCCCGGGATCCCGGCGAAGGAAACGGTCGGGAAGGTGTTCATCCTTGACGAGCTTGACTTCTCGCGGGATTTCTGCTCCGTCATGGGGAGGCAGAAAGATTTTGACTCCCGCATAAAGGCATTCCTTCAGGAGTTCCCCTCGCTCTGCGGAACGGAGGGCAAATCCGGGGAAAAGCAGAAGCTGTTCAACCAGATTTCCGGGATAATAATACGGAACAGGGGAAAGGTGAGGGTGAAGGACCTGGAAAAGCTGTCGGGTTACACGTCCCGCTACATCAACAAGATATTCGAGCAGGAAGTCGGCTACAGCGTCAAGCAGATGTGCGCCAGCGTCAAGCGGCAGTTCCTGCTGGGGGACATACACGGCGGAAAGGCGGACAGCCTTACCGAGATTGCCTCGGAGTATGACTTCTATGACCAGTCCCACTTCATCCGCGAGTTCAAGGACTTCACGGGAACAACCCCCTCGCAGTACGCAAAGGTCATAGAGGAGAAGAAATACTCCGATAACGTGCGGAACGTGTAGGGGAAGCAGGCGGGAATCCAGCGTGCGGCCAGACTGCACGCCCGCAGATGCTGTATGCCGCTGCCTTGCTTATGCCGGGAAGCCATAGCTCCTCAGCCGGAGCGCTCATTGATTCCTACAATCCATGCGATGACACCAAATCGGAATTTGTTTGCGGAGTTATAAACGGGTTGCTGCGCGGGCCCGCGGCAGAACATAAGAGGCTTATTGACGGTTGTTGCCCCTGCCTGTATACTTATGGCATTATCGCTCAGAATGGGGGGGGGGGGGAGCTAATATGAAGCTGACAGGAACGAAAGAGGAACGCGTTGCCGCCGTGCAGTTCGCCCGGAAGCACGGCGGATTCAAAAACTGCCAGCTGATACGGTACAACGGTTTTCCGTTCGACACGAGCCAGATGCCCGCTGACCTCTCCCTGCCCGATGTCGAGCTCTGCGACCGCCTGCTCAAGATTATGAAGGAGCAGGATCTTCTCGGCGAGCACGACATCAAATTGATGCTCATCGTGGAGGAATGATGACCGAACTGGCATTGCAGCGTCTTAAGGCCATCGGCTGGACTGGGAATATATGAATTGTCACGGAGTGTCTCGATGAAAAATCTTTGTAACTATTCAGCAGCCTAAGCAAAGACAAGGCGAGCCTTCAAAAGCGAGACGAATGGCCTGGCAGGCATCGAAGCCGTGTTTTCTGGCGGAGTCGATGTAAGAGCGGAGCCTGAGATACGCTTTTGCTCCCGCTTCCGAG
>JAFSSU010000033.1 GCA_017450845.1 Treponema sp. | reverse complement strand
TTGAAGGCAAAACCGAAGTCAAAGAAGTCCGGCTCCACATAGGGCTCCTTGACGAACTGCTCTTTGGTCAGAACGGGAGCGTAATACTGCAAATCGTCCTTCTCGCTCAGATGGGAATACAGGAACACGCGGGGCGAGGCGAACAGCCACGAGGTAGAGTATTTCTTTACGAACGTCTTGTGCTCAACTATGCCCGCATCCCATGTACAGTCCACGAGATACCAGCGGTTGCCGATGTGAACGGCGTTCCAGGCGTGGTCTGTGTAGTCATCCAAGTAGCCCTTGTAGCCGAATCCCTTGGACCAGCCGGAAACCCCGGCGGACTCTATGTCCGCAAGGCGGCACATCTCGTTCATCAGGTTGGTGTAGCCGGAGCAGACTGCTTTCTTTTTCTTGAGAACGCTCTGCCAGTCCTGCCCGGAAATCTTGCCGGAAAAGAGCATGTCGGCATCGTAGGCGATGTTGTCGCAGATCCAGTCATGCAGGATTTTGACGTTGCCGAGACTTGCCCCGCCCGTGCCGACAAGCGCGGAGACGACGGCAGGCAGGTAGTCGGCGGGCTTGTCGAACACCCCGTCCTGTATCTCGCGGGGAACTTTGCGGACTTGGGCGGCCATTCTTCCCGTCCTGAGCGAGGCTACGTTCCCGGCAGTTCCGTACATGCTTATCGTCGATTTTGCCTTGGCAACGAGAGCCTTGTCCGCATCCGGCCGCAGTGTGTAGGCGTAGAGCCAGGCGCAGTCACCCCACTGAATCGCAAGGTCAACTTTCTCCGCATCGGTCTTGCCATCAGCATACAGGGCGGAAAAGTCCAGCCCCGGCTCGACGGCAAAGGGGCTCGCGTAACGGGCACCGGCTTTTGTCTTTGAAGCCTTCGCAGGTTTATCCGTTTTTTTATTCGAACTGGACTTCTTTCCGAACGGACCGGCGGACACCGGCAGGGCAAGGGCAGTCAGCACCGCCAGAATACAGGCATGACGGAATAACAGGCTTGTTCTCATTTTCGTTTTCCCTCCTTGGAAACTATGGAACATAACGACATTATAACCTGTTAAGTATAAAAGTCAAGCTGTTTGGTGGTTACTGCAGCTCAGGCAAGGCCTAGAACAAGGCCGTTACCAAATCCTTTACCCTCTGGACGGTCTTTGCCCCTTCCGCCTTCTCCGGGGCGAACACGGTCGAAAATCCCAGTTCCCGGGCGGCCTTGACCCTGTCCTTGAGCTTGGTGACGGGGCGGATCTCACCGGCGAGCGACAGCTCCCCTACAATGGCCGTGCTTTCCTTGAGGGGCAGGTCGCTCCTCGCCGAAAACAAGGCCGCCGCGAGCGCCGCGTCTATCGCGCTGTCCACCAGGCGGATGCCTCCAGCCACGTTGATGTAGATGTCCTGCTCGGAGAATTTCACGCCCAGCTGCTTTTCAAGCACGGCGGCGACACGGCTCACCCGCGCCCCGTCCACCCTGTCGGAATAGACCCGGCTCATCGCACCTTTGGCCGGGACGGTCAGGGCCTGGATTTCCACGATGAAAATCCGCGTCCCCTCGAACACGGGCACGCAGGAGACCCCGGCGGGAAGCCCTCCCTGCCGCTTGGTGATGAACAGCGAGGAAGGATCCGGGACGGGCCTGAGGCCGGACGAGTCCATCTTGAAAATCCCCAGCTCATTGACCGAGCCGAATCGGTTCTTGAGCGCGTGCAGAAAGCGCAGGTCGTCGTTGTGGTTGCGCTCAAAGGAAATCACCGTGTCCACCATGTGCTCAAGGCTCTTGGGGCCCGCGATGTCCCCCTCCTTGGTCACGTGGGC
>JAFSSU010000319.1 GCA_017450845.1 Treponema sp. | reverse complement strand
CTCCATGCGGGGATCCTCCATGCTTTCGTCTCCCAGGTCGTCGGAAGGCTTCTCGGGAAGGAGCGTCCGGCTCTTTATGTAGATGAGCTTGGCCGCCCACGCGTAGAACTCGCTCAAATCCTGCAGGTCCGTCTCCACCGCATAGTCCAGGTAGTCCAGGTACTGCTCGGTAATATGCGCGATCGGTATGTCATAGATGTTTATCTGCTGCTCGCGGATAAGGCTCCAGAGCAAATCAAGGGGTCCGTCAAACTGCCCCACCGTGAATTTCCTTGCGGCGCGCCCCTCCGCACCGTCCGTCCCGTCCATAAGGACGGAATCCTCAACCAACGTTCCTGCCATATACGGCCTCCGTAAACTCATTCCGGCCCTGAAGAAGGACGACACCCTGCCCACCCAATGATGCAAGGGCCGCCCTGTATGTTCCCAGTGCCTCATTATTTACATCGGCACATAAAGGGAGGATTTCAAGCAGAGGACGCAGGACGAATTCCCGTTCCAGAAGACGCTCGTGGGGAATGACCAAATCCGGCTCCGAAACCCGCTCTTCCCCGAACAGCTCTATGTCCAGGTCGAGCGGCCTGGGGCCGTTGCGGACCTCCCGGCTCCTGTCCCGCCCGTGCGCGGCCTCTATCCTGTGGCAGAGCTCCAGCAGCTCGCGGGGGCTGCCCGCATATAAGCCCGTCACCGCCATATTATGGAAGTCATCTTGCTTTGTCAGGTACATCGCCTTGGACCGGTAGACCGAGGAGAAGAGGGGCTCCGACAGGACGTCCTTCAGGCTCCGGCACGCAGAGAGCAGGATGTCTTTCGGAGAAAGCTCGTTGTATGATTTGTTGGAGCCCAGCCCCAGGACGACGCGGGTCATGTACAGGCATACTATAGCCGAAAGCCGGGGCTTTGTCAAAGAGGGGCGAGGGGGGGGCTGGCGGTATCCCGCTAGCCCCCGAACATGCCGGGGCTGATTCCCCGCCCAGCCCGGCCCCGTGAGTTCCCGCTAGCGGAAACTCACGGGGGGCAGCGTACGGCGGGCGAACGTCCTGCTCACATCGCCATCAGCTGCGAGAGTGCGCTGTCCGCGTCCTTTCCGAGCGCGTCGGTGAACTCCTGCATGAAGGACTTGCCGATTTCATCGGCGAGCGCACGGGCGGACTTGGCCTTTACGATGTCTTCCTTGAGCCCGTGGAAATTGGCCGCCGACTTGGCATAGGAGAATACCGCCGCGCTCCTGCCGTTCACGGAAAGCTCCAGCGAGGGGCTGATGAAATGCAGTTCTCCTGAGGGGGAGTCCGACAGGATGACCGTCGCGTTGGCGGTATAGGCCGCCCCTTCCCCCTTGTTCTTTACCGTGTAGCCGCCGCCGCTCAGGCAGTCCTTGAGCTTCTGGTACACGAGCGACTGCACGTCTCCTTCCACCTCTATCGCGAAGCTGCACCGGCTCTTTTCCTCCGCGCTCCGTGCCCGCACGCCCGAGACGAACTCCGCGTCTGCCCCGTAGTGCTGCTCGGTGAGCGGCACCGAGAACAGGCGCGAGAGGAGTAGGCCTCGTAGAAGGGCTGCTCGTAGTCCAGCGACTGCGCGTAGTAGCGTATCCGGTACAGGGGCTCCTCCGTTGCCTCCGCCGCCTTGTAGAAGGCAAAGAGCTTGTCCCTCGCGGACTGGAGCGCGGGCCGGTACTGCTCCCACGCCTTCTCGCGCGAGACGCAGGCGAGGCAGTACCAGGTCTTCTCCTTCTTGTCGTACCACGGCTCGGTGAACTCCAGCGAGCTTACCGTCAGGTCCACCGACAGCGTTATGTTCTGGCTGCTGCTCTTCTTTGTGGAAGTACCCACCGTGCCGTTCGCGCGGGTCTCCGTCTTGAATTCGGTGGTCGTGTGCACCTCGGACTGCACGGTGGTCTGCAGGTACTGCGCCACCGTGTTCGCTGCGTTGTTCCTCGACTCCTCGGAAGCCTTCTTGCCGACGGCCTTGCCCAGCTGTGCGATGTAGGTCTCGTCAGGATACATCGCGCGCCAGCCCGTCACCCACTCCGGCTTTTCGGCGGGGGCGGCGGGCGCAAGGGCGGCGCAGAGGAACATGGCGGCTGCCGCCAGTATTTTCCGCGCCGCGCTCATTACAGCCCCATCAGCAGGGCGAGAGGATCGTTCATAATCGTCGTCTCCTCATATCCCACGGAAGCCGGGGTCTGGTTGCTGCCAGTCTGCGCGGCGGCCTCCGCGAGGATTGCCGAGTTCTCAACGGCCTGAGTCGCGTTGGAGGCGGCGTTTGCCCGCGCCATCTCCTGCACGGCGTTATCGCGGCTCTGCAGCTGCTCCGTCGTGGACTGAATCTGCTGCTGCTGGGTGTCCACGTTGCGGTTTGCAATCTGGTTGCTGTTCACCTTGCCCATCGTCTGCTGGTTGTACAGGTTGCTCGCGTTGCGGTTGGCAAGGTCGTTCTGGTTGCGCTGGTTCTGCTCCGCCATCGTCATGACGCGGTCGCCGTGGTCCAGCTGCTGGTTCACGAAGGACTGCTGGATTCCCATCTGCTGCCGCTGCCATGCAAGGCGCATCTCCTGCTGCTCGTTCGCGATTTTCTGCTGGAAGTCTTCCTTGGCACGGTAGCGCTCGTCCAGAATTTCAAGCCCGCGCGTCGCGATGAGCGTCGCCTCCTCCTTGGTGAAACCGGAGTCGCGGCAGATTTTCTGCAGGGCGAGCTTGAGCAAGGTGTTGTAGGTCTGCCTGTCCATCGAATAGAAGGCGTAGACGTACCACACGTGCTGCTTGCTCGTCATGGGCTTGCCGTTCCTGTCCTGCCCGGTGACGACCTCCTTGACCACCTCGTACCAGTGGTAGCCCTCGAACTGGAGCCCGGTGATGGTGGTGACGCTCGTGAGCGCGATGCGCTGGATGTTGCTCTTCGCCCCGTCGCTCAGGCTGGAGCCGATTGACGAGCTTATCTGCGTGGCGATGGTCTGGCCGACCGCCATGAAGCCCGTGGCGCGGGCGGCGACCAGGCCGTCCTCCCAGCCGACGTAGGACTCGCTCCCGGTGGGGACCATCCACTCGCGGTTGATTTTGGACATGAGCCCCATCTCCTGGCAGTAGTTGACGGCGTTGCCCCTGCGCAGGGTGCGGAGCCATACGGGAACCTGCTCCTCGCCCTCCAGCCTTCCGTTCCAGTCGATGACCTCTTCCGTCGCCTTGTCTGCCGCCGAAAGCGGCATCACGGCGAATGCGGAAACCAGTACGATGCACAGCACCGCGACAAACCTTGTCCTTTTCATTTTCTGCTCCTTGCCACGGGGCTTGTGCCCCGCGCACGAATAATATAAAGTGGCGGCCGTTATGCGGTCAGTCCATGAACTACAGCTTTTTTGACTGCATTGCCCTGACTCTGCCGCCTGGGCTGTTGGTCTCAACCTTTACCGACAGGCTGTCTGTAATCAGTTTCGGATTAACCTTTTCTGCGCGTAATTCTTTTACGCCCCAGAAAAAAACAATTGACCCATCGCACCAACTAAAATTATAAGTAGCTTTCGCATGACCTATACAAACGTCGTCACTGTTATAGATTGCCATTGCGATTTCTGGCTTGATGCACTTTTGTACGTCTCCCCAATCGTAAAAATTATCCAGCTTCCAGTCGCCCTGCTTCGGTGTTTTTACATAGGCATCAATCAGACGAATCCACAAATCTTTGACTTCCGGGTTCAGTCGCGCCGTTATGGGAAGGACAAGGTCTATCGTTCCTTTCTCATAATTTGGGTTTTTAAAGTCCAGAAGGGACGGGTCGTATGCGACATCTGCCCAGTTGTCTTTAGTATATGCAATCATATCTTCCCAGATTTTCTGCCACTGCTTGCGGAGCTTCATGTCTTTCATCGCCGTTTCACCAAGGTTCACACCGGAAATCTGAGATGTAAGCCCATCCAGACGGGAAGCAGCCTCTGTAATCGCACTGCTGGAGCCGACCGCCTTCTGATAATACGCCATAGCCTGTACGATACTGCCACCCTGCTGCTCAACCGCCATGCCCTTTGCGGTAAAGACATTCGCCTCAGTTTCTGCCTGCTGCTTGCTGCTGTTATCCTTGAGCATAAAAAGGCTGTCTTCAGGGACTCCTATTCCGCTCAGTAGCTCGTAGCTTGCTTTGTGAACCGCGCTGCCGCTGCTCAAGTCAGTTTCAGAAAGGTTCGGGGCAGAATAAATTTTGCCGACCAGAGAGGAGCTCTTTACGCTCTGGATGCTGCACTGGAGCGAAAAGGATGAGCCGGTCTTTATGAGCATGACGCTCACAAGGTAGTCCGCATCAACGAGTGCGGCATACTGGATTTCATCCTCGCTGCCCGCGATGTATGCGTTCTGCTCCTTTATCTTCTGCTCTTCCATCAGCTGCCGTGCTGCCTGACGGTCGATGACGGTAAGCCCCGAATAGTTCTGGAAGTCCGTGGTCAGCTGCCCCTGCACATAAATGGGCACCCAGGTGTCCGCCTCGCCGCCGTTCTGAAAGGCTGGTGTACCGACGGTTATCTTGCTGCCCGCCGGTACGGATTGAGCTGTAGCGGGCAAGATTACTGCAAGAGCAAGCAAAATGCTGAATATATGTTTTATCTTTTTCATGATTATTGTTCTCCCGCGTTTGAATTGATACTGCCCTGTTTGCGGATACAAAAGCCTCCAGAAGCCCCTTTTAGTTTTCCAGACACCTCGATTATGTTCAGTTCGTCAACCGTAGGACTAGAAAACCCACCTGTCTCCATAATTACTACGTGATTTGAATAACGAGAGGTATCAATAACCGGACTTACTATTTTGGAAGTATAATGGTATAAAGCCCCAGATCCCCCAGTAAAATAGTGTGCAAGCTTAGCGTTGTAGTACTTTGAGTTAACTCTTACAGGATGAAGTGTTCCGTCGTCATAAAGTTCTCAATAAACGGGAGTAAGCCCGCAAAGCTCGATCAATGCATTACAAAGCTTCATAGGTAGTCTTGTTTCAGATGTTCTACCAAAGTCCTCAAAATCATATTCGTTTTCTCCGCGCTCCGGGGAACTTGCCCATTGCATGAGAAGAGTAATGTCATCTTGATCCAGTCCTATTTTGTTGACAGAGAACGCATCCACAGGAGTCAAAGCGGACAATTTTTTTGTTCCTTTCTTTTCCTCATACCTTGCAACCATCTGCTCGGGGAATTCATACGCATCCAGAGCTTTCCGTTTGAGAGCTTCAAGCTTTGCTGCCTTGGTGTTTGCAGTCTTGCCCTTTGACTGCTGCGACTTTGCAGATTCCTGCTTTTGGGAGCTGTCCTTTTTCTTTCCCTTTGCTGCCGTATCTTTAAATTCCTGAACAGCCTGGTCCTTTGCTTTCTTGAACTTATCAGAAAGCGACTCGGAATAGGCAAGTTCTCCTGCGGCAAGCACAAGGCACAGCAATGTAGCTGTACTTCTTTGAACTTTCAAACATTTTCCTCCATAATGCCATTATATTATTCCCCCGACGCTATTCCGCGCGGGAGACTGTTTCCGTTTCCATCGCGAACAGCCGTGTGCCGAGCAGGGCGATGAACTGCGTCAGGAATCCGGCATAAAAGGCGAGCTGCCGCTTGCGGTAGCTGTAGTTGACTCCTGCATGGGTAGCCTCACCTCCGTGGTAGTAGGCGTTGCGCTCCATATACTGGATGAAGAGCAGCTGCTTGTAGTCAAAGGCATCCGCGTCCTGCGCAAGATACGTCTTATATTGTTCCTGATTGCCTTTGCGGATAGCGGGTAAATTTGCAAAGTGCGAAAGATATTCCCTGTATTCCTGCATGTCCTTTTCCGAGCCAAGGAGCTGCGTTTTGAACTCTGCTTCCTGCGCGGAAAGGAATTCCTTTGTTCCGCTCTCCTGCAGCAAAGCCTCGCTCCAGTCCTTTTCCTTGAACATCCCGAGCACTTCACCATAGGACGTACAGATTTCGTAGACGTTCCACAGGTTCAGGAATTTGAAGAGCCGCTCGTAGGTCTCCCGTACCTCGTCCGACTTTGTTGACGAATACTTCGTCTCTATGCTGATGCGCAGGTCGAGCGTCAGCCTGTAGCGGATGTTCAGCAGGCGGGCCTCGCGCTTCAGCTTGTCGGCATCGCCGCCCGCCGCCTTTTTGAGCGAATCAAATGCGGCCGTAAAATCAGCCGCACGTTTTTCCAGTTCTTCTGCTTGTGTCATGCCTGCTCCTTATATACGAAAATCCCCGCCAGGCACGGCAATGCGTGCCCGGTGGGGGCTGTTTGTGAGGAAAAAAGTCGTGTGGATGAAAGCTTTGCTACGCCACCAGCCGCCCGGTCTTGCTGTCCGCCCCTGCAAGCCCGCAGGGCATAGTGGGGGCGATATGCGATATGCGAGAAATTTTTTCTTTGTCAAGTACTTTTGCCTGTTTTCCGGCAAATTCTTTCACTTTTTTCTCGCTCTCTCTCGGTCGTTCTTTGCTTATACTAACACGGCTTGCCCAAAAAAAGCAACGGGGGTAGATTAGAGTACAACGCACGGAATTTTAGTGAGTTGGCTGGAAGCCCGCCGGACGCAGTTGCTTGAGCGAACGGACGTAACGACCTTGTGCTACACGTTCGCCCGCCGACGCTGTCGCTTATGCCGACGCTTATGCCGACGATAGCACGAACGTTATGGCTTACGCCTCGCACGGGTCGCATATCCTGTTACTTCTGTCCGGCGGCGAGTTTCTCTACCTCTGCGCGGGGGAGTCCTGTCACTTGGGCAATCTGCACGGGAGTTCCAAGCCCCATCGCCAACATATTGCGTGCGGTCTCAAGGCGTGTCTCCTTGCGACCCTTCTTCTCGCCATCCTCCCGACCACGTTCCTCGGCGAGGATGAGCCCGTTCCGGTAGTCCGCCTCCGCCCGGTCCGTTGACAGGTGGTAGGCCCACGCACGCTCCTCCGCGGCAATTTTCATGTACGCTTTTAGTGCCACCTTATACTCCTCCTTCCAGCTTGCGTCCTTCCCGAGCTTGTCCAGAACATTCGGGTCAGTACAGCCAGCTATGAATTTACACCAGTTGGCGGCATTCTTCAAGTCCTTCTGCACTTCCCCCGGAACCTTCAGGTCGAAGAAGAGAATCTGGAGCCTGTCGGCAAAGACGACTCCATCGTCCAATCGCATCATCGCCCGGTGGTAGAACCTTCTGCCTCCTGGTTCCCCATCCTCCCCGAACAGGTCAAAGTCGATGAGGAAAATCTGATACACGCTCGGGGCTGTCTTGTACTGCTTCCCCTTCTTGAGGCTTCCGGCATAGAGCTTGCAGGCGTAGAAGAGCGACCGTAATTTCTGGTCGTCGTCAGCCTTGGTCAGCTGAAGCTCGATGTCGGCCTTCTGACCGTCATTAAACTCGCAGTTCACGTCCAGCCGGGACATCTTGCCTTTCGGCATCTCCGAGACCAGCTCGGAATTCTTCACCTTCGCCGTGGTAACTTCCCGCCCCGTCATTGCAGTCAGTATTGAGCGGAGGCAGGCGTTCGACTCCGGCGCAGGGTCGGAGAGAAACATCTTGAAGGTCGCATCGTCCTTCAAGGGAAGCGGCATCCTCTGAGCCGCCATCCGGGCGGCCAGGTCCATTAGCTCCTTGGGGAAGGCGGGCTTGCCGCTTTTGCCCCGCTGGGAGCGTCTTTTGTTCTTATGATTGCTATGCATACACTATTACTATGGTATGCGTTCCTCCTTTTTGGACAATTCGCGGGGAAATTCACGGATAAATCTGTGTTATGCTCCTTGAATCTGGCATCTCCGGGAACGTATGGAGCGGAGAGCTGATTGCGCTCATTTCCTGCAATATTGAAGGGAACGTATGGAGCAGGGAAATGCCAGAGTAGCGTCAAGGCGGCTCCGTCTAGCCCGCGTTTGCTTGCGAGCATCAGCCTTGTGGGCCTGTCTGCATTTTCTGATAATGCTTCATGTTACGGATGCAAGCACTTGCGGGCGAAGACGGATACCCTGCGGGAATACGTTCCCTCCACCCGGAGGCAAGCACTAGCCCGTTGGGCGAAGCCCGGGGACACTCTGCGGGAATACGTTCCTTTGCCAGTCCGCAAGCACTCGCCCGTTGGCACAGACTAGCAATAGCGGGCGTGCGTGTGTTACACACGTCCATGTGCGGGTCATGCACAAGCCCATGCGCGGGTCATGCACAAGCCCATGTGCAGGTCGTGCACACGTCCATGTGCGGGTGTATGAAATGGCAACACCTTTTTTCCGGGAAGGGCCCGGTGAATTTGCAGATTCTTTCGTCCGCGGACAGATATACTAGTCATGGAACACAAAGAGAACGCCCCGGTCTTCGGGGACGACATCGTGAGCCGGGCGGCTGCCTCGGCGTTCGGAATCCGCTACCTTTACCCCATGCAGAGGCTGGTCATCGCGAACATCCTTGACGCGGCGGGGACGGCGGCTGACGGGGAGAGTCCGGCCTTCGCCCGGCAGATTGTCCTGCTCCCGACGGGGGCGGGCAAGTCCTTCTGCTTCCTTGTCCCCGCCCTGCTTCTGGACGGGCCAACGCTGGTGGTCTACCCCCTGCTCTCGCTTATGGCCGACCAGAAGCGCAAGCTCGACGCGGCGGGCATTCCCTGCGCCGTGCTGGCAGGCGGGCAGGGCAGGGAGGCGAGGGAGAGGGAGATGCGGCGGATTGAGGACGGGACTGCCCGCGTCATCATCACGAACCCTGAGACCCTGCGGGGGGAGCAAGTCCTGGCCCGGCTCGCCTCATTGGGGATTGCCCACGTCGCCGTGGACGAGGCGCACTGCGTGGGCGACTGGGGCGACAGCTTCCGCCCGGCATACCTTGAGCTCGGCAGGGTGATTGACACCCTCCGTCCCCGGGTCGCGACGGCATTCACCGCCACCGCGTCCGGTCCGGTCCTTGATCGCATGCAGGAAGTGCTCTTCGGCGGGGAGGCGTACGTCGTCCGTGGGGACGCGGACAGGCCGAACATCCGTTACTCGGTGACGAACTGCCTGAACAAGCGGAAGGAAGCCCTCCGCCTGTCCGCAACCTGCCCCAGGCCGATGATAGTCTTCTGCGGAACCAGGTACAAGGCGGAGGACATGGCCAAGGAGCTTGCCGCCCTGCACGGGAGGGAGTCCGTCCGCTTCTACCATGCGGGCATGGAGAAGGAGGAGCGGAAGGCCGTGGAGGACTGGTTCTTCTCGTCGGACGGCGGCATGCTCTGCGCCACCTGCGCCTACGGCATGGGCGTGGACAAGGGGGACGTGCGGACGATCGTGCACCTGGAGAGCCCCTCGACGGTGGAGGAGTACATGCAGGAGTCGGGCAGGGCGGGACGGGACGGGAAGGCTTCGTCCGCCATACTGCTCTGGTCGCCGATGACAGCAGGAGGTTCTCCCGCTTCGCCGCGGACAGCCGGGAAGGCAGGATGCTCCGCTACGCCCGCGCCGGGACATGCAGGAGGCAGATCCTGCTTGAGGCCCTCGGCTGCACGATGACAGCATGCTCCGGCTGCGATGTCTGCGAGAGGGGAGGGGGAGAATCCCCCTTCGCTGCGGACGGATCGCTTGCCCTCTCGTTCATCAGGCGGCACAGGAAGCTCTATGACCGGGACTCCCTCTCGTCGGAGCTGATAAGGCTGTACAACCGGGCATGGCTTCCCCTCCTTCATGTCAACGTCTGGGCGCACAGCGACGTGGACCAGGTTCTGGACGCGCTTGAGTCGGAGGGGCGCATACGCCTGTGCCGTTTTCCGTGGAAAGGCCGTGTCGCCGATTGCAAAGGCCCGCGAAAGCTGTTAGAATGAGCCCATGCTTTCCCCAATGAAGACGACGGAGCTTTACTTTCCCGAGGGATCCGGCTTTTCCAAGACGGACATACGTTTTTTCACCGGCGAGCCGGATCTGGCCGCCCTCTACGGCGGCAAGGAGGACGAGGGCCTCTGCCGCCTCTTTGTCACCGACGAGACCGTCGCGGCCCTGCCCGCCGTCTCGCCGTTTATCGGCAGTCTCAGGACGGCCCCCCGTAAGAACGATGCCCTCATCGTGCTGGGGGCGGGGGAATCCTACAAGACGGTTGACAGCGTCCTCGCCATCGTCAAGGCCGCGCTGGAGCACAACTTCACCCGGTCCGCGGTATTCGTCGGCATAGGGGGCGGGGTCATCACCGACATGACGGGGTTCGCCGCTTCGATCTTCAAGCGGGGGGTCAGGGCGGAATTCGTCCCGACCACCCTCCTTGCGGACGTGGACGCGGCTGTCGGCGGCAAGACCGGCTGCGACTTTGACAGCTACAAGAACATGATAGGGGCTTTTTACCCCGCAAGCTGCGTCAACGTCTGGCCTTCATTCGCGCGGAGCCTGAGCGGGAGGGAGTTCGTCTCCGGCCTTGGCGAGGCCATAAAGACCGCCTTCCTTTTCTCGCGCGAGCTGCTCGACTTCATGCGGGAGAAGAAGGACGCCGTGATGGACCGGGACCCCGGCGCGCTCTTCCGCATAATCAGCGAGTGCTGCTCCGCCAAGGCCGAGGTCGTCCACCGGGACTTCAAGGAGAAGGGGGAGAGGGCTTTCCTGAACCTGGGGCATACCTTCGGCCACGCGCTTGAGAGCGTCGCCGGTCTGGGAACCGTGACCCACGGTGAGGCCGTCGCCTGGGGCATGGGGCGGGCCCTGGACCTGTCCTGCTCGCTGGGATTCTCCTCGTCTCTCTTCCGCGACGAGGGCAAGGGAATCCTTTCCGCGTTCGGCTACGACACGGACCCTCTTCCGGCGGCCCTGCGCGATGCGGAGGATGCCCCCCGGAAGCTGCTCGATGCGATGAAGAAGGACAAGAAGAACATCTCCACGTCCGCCGTCCGCGTCATCATGCAGCGATACTACTGCGACACTTTCATTGCCGAGGCCCCCGACAAGGCCCTCCTCTCGGTGCTGGGGGGATGACGGCGCTTCCCTGAGTCCCTGTGCCCCAAATTCTTGCCTAATTCCGGCGAATGATATATAGTGTGGGGACTAATTTTTCAAGGAAACGCTGTATATGAAACTTACTTGTGGCATAGTCGGGCTGCCGAACGTCGGCAAGTCCACGATTTTCTCTGCCCTTACCAAGGCTCCGGCCGCCGCCGAGAACTATCCTTTCTGCACGATTGACCCCAACGTGGGGGTCGTTGACCTGCCCGACGAGAGGCTTGACTTCATGGCCTCCGTCTTCCAGCCCAAAAAGAAGGTCCCCGCCTCCGTGGATTTCGTCGATATAGCCGGCCTCATAAAGGGTGCGAGCAAGGGCGAGGGCCTGGGAAACCAGTTCCTCGCGAACATCCGCGAGACGACGGTCATAGCCCACGTCGTCCGCTGCTTTGACAACCCGGACATCCAGCATGTCCGCGACGATGCCAAGACCGACGCGCCGGTTGACCCGGAGAGCGACATCCTGACGATAAACTACGAGCTGGCCCAGGCCGACCTGGACACGATCGCCAAGCGGCAGGAGAAGGTGACCAAGACCATCCGCGCGATGGGCAAGGAGAAGGAGAAGGAGTTCGCCAGCTACACGAGCGCGGTCGCCAAGATAAAGCCCCTGCTCCAGGACGGAAAGGGGGCCCGCATGGCCGACCTGACCGACGACGAGAAGGCCGCCGTCTACGACCTGCACCTCCTGACCATAAAGCCCCAGATTTTCGTCTGCAACATCGACGAGGACACGATTGCCGCCGGCACGAACAAGTACGTGGAGGCCGTGCAGCGCATCGCCGCCGAGGAGAAGTCCGAGCACATCGTGATATGCGGGAAGTTCGAGGCGGATCTTTCCGACATCACTGATCCCGCCGACCGCAAAGACTTCATGGAGAGCGTGGGGCTCAAGGAGAGCGGCCTCACCGTCCTGTCCCGCCAGGTCTACCACTTGATGGGACTCCGCACCTTCTTCACGGGCGGTCCTGACGAGTGCCGTGCCTGGACGATCCATGCGGGCGACAAGGCCCCCCAGGCCGCCGGTGTCATCCACACGGATTTCGAGAAGGGCTTCATCAAGGCCGAGGCCTACACCGTGGACGACCTGCGCGAATACGGCAGCGAGGAGAAGATAAAGGAGGCGGGCAAGTACCGCACCGAAGGCAAGGAATACGTCGTCCAGGACGGCGACGTGCTCTTCTTCAAGTTCAACGTGACGAAATAACTCCGCACGCGCATAACGGTTGTTCTGGACGCGCATAACGGCTGTTCTGGACGCGCATAACGACTGTTCTGGACGCGCATAACGACTGTTCTGGACGCGCATAACGACTGTTCTGGACGCGCAGAACAGCTTTTCAGCTGCGTCCTGAAAGCTTTTCAGGCGAGCCCTGAACAGCTTTTCAGGACACACCTGAACGGCTTTTCAGGACACACCTGAACGGCCGATGTTCATTTCCCCGCAAAATTGACATATCTACAGTAGAAAGCTATAATATAGAAGACATCCAGGCGAACACCTGACCGTGAGGCGCGTTAGGCGCGCGGAAGGGAGCGCCGTCCACTGTCCCTGCCAGCGGGCTCCGGCTGGATTTACGGAAAGGCCTTGAAAAACGGGGCCGACTACGGAAGGGGGATGTATTGTGCGGGAAGGGAGAGGGTGGGAAAATCAAGGATTAAATATTTCGGTCCGGTTCAAGACGGATTCTCAGAAAACGATGGGTTTTTAGAGATTTCACCTGTAACGGTTATCTGCGGAAATCAGGTGACTTTGAGCTTGTTACTTGGCTGATAATAAAATAACTTGGAGCAAAACAAATATGAATGAGCTTCTTGATATATCACAATTCCGGGAAAACAACCGCTATGAAGCAAAACTTGCACAAGGCGGGCTTCCGGGAAGCATTTGGGAAACATATTCTGCATTTGCCAATACGGACAATTGATGGCAAGAAAATAATCTGCATTGAAGTTCCCCGGGCAGAACGTCAGCTTAAACCAATCTACATAGGAAATAATATTCTTACGGGAACATTCCATCGTAATGGTGAAGGCGACTACCGGTGCACAAAGGAAGACGTTTCCGAAATGCTTCGTGATGCCAGCGCAACTACCGCAGACACAAAGATTTTGAAAGAAATGGATGAAAGCG
>JAFSSU010000318.1 GCA_017450845.1 Treponema sp. | reverse complement strand
CTCAGCAGCTACTACCAGCCCCGCCTCGCAACCATACGGCAGGAGACGGATCTGCTGGCGGACGAGGGGCTGAACATCCTGCTGAATATGATTGAGAGGAACGCCCCGCCGGAGAACAAGTTCATCCCCTTCGAGTTCATCCCCGGGGAGAGCGTCCGCCGCCTTGCCTGACGAAAGGACGGGAAAAGGACGAAAAAAGGCAAAAAAACTTTTAAAAAGTACTTGCCAAAGAATTCGTTTGATGGTATTATACATTTAATGTTTTCAAGGCATGTAGTCTCCATTATCAATATGCCTTGCCTCCTTTTTTGGCGGTCTGTGGTTTTTTTTCATTTCACCACAGGCCGCTTTCTTTTTTAAACCACGGGAAGAATCTTATGCCTGCGCCCCCTGCCGTCAGCGGGGCCTGCCCGCCCTGAACTGGGTCTCGTAGAGCTCCGTGTACACGCCCCCCGCTCCGACAAGCTCATCATGCGTACCGCGCTCCGCTATCTGCCCGTACTTGACGACGAGGATTTCGTCGGCGGCCAGTATGGTCGACAGGCGGTGGGCGATGAGGATGCTCGTGCGGGAGTCGATCAGCGGGTCTATCGCGTCCTGTATCTTGCGCTCGGAGATGGAGTCCAGGGCGCTCGTCGCCTCGTCGAATATCAGCAGGGCGGGGTCCTTTAGCAGGACGCGGGCAATGGAGATGCGCTGCTTCTCGCCGCCGGAGAGCTTGAGCCCCCGGTTGCCCACCAGCGTGTCAAGCCCTTTCTCCTGCGAGGCGATGAAATCCCAGATGTTCGCCGCCCGGCAGGCCTCCTCCAGCTGAGCCACGCTTGCGTCCGGCCTCGCGTACAGGAGGTTGTCCCGTATGGTCCCGTTGAAGAGGTAGGTCTCCTGGCTCACGATCCCGATGTTCCGCCGGAGGTAGCCAAGGTCCAGCCGGCGCACGTCCACCCCGTCGAAGCTCACGCTGCCCGACGAGACGTCGTACAGGCGGGGGATCAGGTGCACCATCGTGCTCTTGCCCGATCCGGACGGCCCCACGATGGCGATGCTCCTGCCCGGCTCCAGGGTGAACGAGACGTCCTTGAGGATTTGCCGCCCGGGGCCGTATGAGAAGCTCACGCCGTCGAAGCGGACTTCCCCCCGTGCCTCACCCGGGATGATCGCGTCCGGGGGGCTGTCTATCTCCACCGGCATGTCCAGGTACTCGAATATCCTCGTGAACATCGCCATGCTGCGGATCCAGTCCACCTGGATGTTCAGGAGCTGGTTGACCGGCCCGTACATCTTGCCGAGCAGGGCGACGAAGACGGTGATGTCGCCGACCGTGACCGACTGGCCGCCGCGCATGATGAGCAGGCCGCCTGCCAGGTAAAGCAGCATCGGGCCTATGCTGGCGAATGTGGACAGGACTACCCGGAACCAGCGGCCCGCCATGCCCTCCCGGATGTTCAGCCTGACCATGCGGCCGTTGACCGCCTCGTAGCGCCCGTATTCCGCATCCTCCCTGCAGAAGAGCTTGACGAGCATCTGCCCGCTCACGGACAGGGTCTCGTTCAGTATCCCGTTTATCTCGTCCCCGCACTCCTGCGCCTCGCGGGTGAGCGACCAGCGGGTCTTGCCCGCGCTCCTCGTCGGGATGATGAAGAGGGGGACGATTGCCACGCCGAGGGTGGCGAGCATCCAGTTCTTCTGGTACATCGCGGCGAGGGCAACGATGAGGGTGATTGAGTTGGAGAGGATGCTGGCTAGCGTGCCGCTGACCACCTGCTGGATGCCGGAGATGTCGCTCGTCATGCGGGTGATTATGTCGCCCTGCTTGTGGCTGGTGAAGAATGACTGCGGCATCTTCTGGAGGTGGGAGTACATCGTGTTCCTCATGTCGTAGGTGATGTGCTGGGCAATCCAGCTGTTCAGGTAGCTTTCCAGCACGCCGATCAGGTTTGCCCCGAGCGTGACGGCGAGGGAGAGGACTATGAGGGTGACGAGGGCGCGGAGGTCACGCCCGATCAGCCCCTCGTCGATGATGCGCCCGGTGAGGACGGAGGGGGTCAGGCTGAACACCGAGGACACGGCTATCGCGGCGAAGACGAGCAGCATCTGCTTCCAGTAGGGCAGCAGGTAGGACAGGACCCGCCTGAGCAGCTTCCCCGTCACCTTGGGGCGGCCGGCCTTCTCCTCCTCGGTCAGGAAAGCCCGCCCCATGCGGCCGCCGCCACCGCCCGGGGCAGCGCCCTGCATCCTATGCGGACTCCTCTTCTTCGGGGACGCCGAAAATCTTGCAGGAATTGGTCCAGAGCTGCTTCGCCAGGTCCTCCAGGCTCATCTGGAGCATCTGGGCGAGGAACTCCGCCGTCGCGGGCAGGAATGAAGGCATGGTCCGCTTGCCGCGGTACTTGGCGGGAACCATGAAGGGGCTCTCCGTCTCTATGAGCATCCTGTCCACCGGGATGTTGAGCACCGTCTCGTGCAGGTTCTGCGCGTTGCGGTAGGTCAGGTTGCCCGCGAAGGAGAAGTACACGTCAAGCCCCGCGTCCAGGCACTGGTGGGCGTACCTCGCGTTCTCGCTGTAGCAGTGGAACACCGCGCCCTTGGGGGGGATGCGGTCGCGCAGGATCTCGAAGATGTCCTTGCCTGCCCCCCGGTTGTGGATTATGACCGGCTTGTCCAGGCTCTGCGCCATCTCCAGCTGGGCGATGAACAGCTCTATCTGGCTCCTCTTGTCACCGTACTGCTTCTCGTAGTCCAGCCCGGTCTCGCCGATTGCGATCACCCGGGGGAGCTTCACGCTTTCTTCTATTATATCGCGCCAGTCGTCGCCCGGGGCGACCACCTCGGCCGGGCTCACGCCGACCGCATGGAAGACCCCTTTCTTGGTCTTGAGGAGCATGTATTCCTGCTTGAAGTCATGCAGGCTGTTGTTTATGGAGACAATCCTCGTCACGCCGGCAAGCTCCGCCTCCTTGATGGCGCGGTACTGCTTGTGCGAATCCTCGAATAGCAGCCCCACATGGGCGTGCGTGTCAAAAAAGTGCATGTTTTCCCTATTCCCCTATACACAAAAATAAAGTAGGGCTTCCCGTTCTGCCACCGCCAGGGGCGGCAGACAAGATTCCCTACGCTCGCAGAGTCTATCACTTTTATCCCCGCAGGCGAAAGCAAGCTAAGGATAAAATATCATTCCCATCTTTCCGATATTCTATCATAGCAGGCAGTTCCTGTCAAATGAATTCCGGCGTGCCGGCCGCCCGGCACCCTTGATTATTTGCCAGCAACCTGTTACTATACTATATGATAGATATAATGGGCTTCCTGTATAAGGACGGCCTGTGTAATATAAGGAGATTCCCCCGTGGCCCGCACGAGAAGATATAAGAATTTTGAGAAAAACTTCGTTTCCCGCGTAGGGGGCGGGCTGGCCAGCTTTTTCTCCCTGATAGGCCGCGGCTTGGCAAAGGTATTCCATATATTCGACGAGAAAATCACGGTCATGCTCGTGCCCCATTCCAACGGCAGGGCTTTCAGCATACAGACCAACGTGTTCGCCATGGTGCTCGGCTTCGTCCTGCTGGGCGGCATCACCGGCTCCTTCGTCTACTTCAACAAGAGGGCGATAGGCAGCGAGCTGGAGAACAGGCGGCTCCGCGCTGAGAACCGGGAGACCCTCGCATCATTGGACGAGCTCCGCGACGAGAACGACAACCTGCTCAAGAGCGCGAGGCGCTTCCAGGCATCCCTGTCCACGACCCTCTCCCTCCTCGGAATCAGCGACGGCGGGACCAGCATGGAGGGCGTGACCGGGAACGGGGACCTGTCCTCCCTCTTCAGCAGGCAGGACCTGGCGGCCGGCTCCCTGCAGGAGACCCAGGACGTCCGTCAGCTGACCGCATATCTTGACAGCGCGGTTCAGCCGGTGGAGGAGATAGGCAAGATGCTCGAGAACCAGGGCTCCCTCTTCACCGACATACCCAACATCTGGCCGGTCAAGAACGGAATCGGCCACATCTCGATGGCGTTCGGCCAGCAGATTCATCCTATATCCAAGCAGTGGTACATCCATAAGGGGACGGACTTCAGCACCTGGCGCTCGGGCGACCCCGTCGTGGCGACCGCCAACGGCCAGATTGTCTCCGTCGGCAACGACGCGACCTTCGGCCTTTCCGTCATCATCAAGCACAAGTACGGCATCTACACCCGCTATGCCCACCTGAACACGATACGCGTCCGCAAGGGGGACGACGTGACCCAGGGGCAGGTCATCGGGACCATCGGGAACACGGGCATCACGACCGGCCCCCACCTCCACTATGAAGTCCATATCGGCTCGTCCGTCGTGGATCCCGCGAAGTACATCAACATAAAGTAGCCGATGTCCATTTTCAGCCCGGAAGAAGCTTCAATAAACAACCTCCTGAACGCAGGCTCCTCGATCCGGGGCAACGTCCGCATAACGGGCTTCATGCGGGTGGACGGCGACATAGACGGCAACCTGGAGTGCAGCGGGGCAGTCATAGTCGGGGACAAGGCGAGGATACGCGGCAACATAACGGCCCGTTCGGTGACTGTCTCCGGCATAGTGCTCGGCGACATCTGGGCTCCCGAGGGGGTGCACCTGACAGCCCGGTCGGTCGTCCTTGGCGACGTGCAGACGCACAACTTCAGGGCGGACGAGGAGGTCGTGTTCGACGGGCATTGTGTCTCGCTCAAGGATGACGCTGCCTACAGCGAGGCCTCCGAGAGATGGCAGAACGCCAAGGCAATCAGCGCGAAGGCATTCCGCGCATAGGAGGCTCCGCTTCGGATGGACATGGACAGCTTGAGCGGCGGCGTAAGCAACTCTACCGGCCTTTACTTCGCCGGCCTCCAGGGGGCGCAGGAAAAACTGCGGTCCAAGAAGAAGGAGGAGGTCAGGAAGGCCAGCCGCAGCTCATTCGTCACCGCCCTGCAGCGCTCGCACGAGGAGAGGGAGCTGGAGGAAGCCGGCCTGCCCAAGGAAATCGTCGGGATGGACAGCGCGGACGCGGTGATTTTCCTGAAGGATGCCGCCGACATAGCCGCCGACAAGCTGAAGGGCAGGCAGACACCGGAGAACTTCGCCGACTACCGCAAGAAAGTGACGCAGTTCATGCGCTACATCGTCAAGTACAATTTCAAGCGCGTCCAGAAGAAGCATTTCCGCTCGAACCCCAAGAGGCACCTGAAGCTGAACGACTACGTGCAGATACAGGTGGTGAACCAGAAGCTTGACGAGATGGCCCGCTGGCTCATCTCCTCCCACCGGGACACGCTCGTGATGCTCGCCCGGATAGAGGAGATTTCCGGCCTGCTCGTGGACCTGATGGCGACCTGAGAAAAGAACGAACGTACTGAGAACGAACTGATTGGAAGGAATTGTGTATGTCTGATATATTCGAGACCGAGACAGACGAGGACGAGGACGAGCTCCGCGAGCTTGAGGACTCGGAGGGCGACGGCTACGACGAGGAGGCGGGGGGCAGCTACGTCTTTCCCCATCCCCTCTATCGGCTCAAGCTTGACTACTCCAGCGAGGCGGTCTACGCGACCGCGCCCAAGAAGCTTGTGCTCAAGCCGGGGAATTACGTCCTCCTCCCCACCCGCTACGGCAGCGACCTGGCGCGGAACCTCGGGGTGAGCGAGCGTCCCGTCGGCGTACGGCCCGCCGATCTGGTGGAGGTCATCCGCCTGGCGACCCCGAAGGACCTGGAGCACGCGAGGGAACTGGAGGACCAGTGCAAGGAGGCCGGTGCGGTGTTCCGCGAGAAGGTCAGGAAGCACGAGCTTGCGATGAAGCTCATAGCCGTCCACTTCCTGGTCGGCGAGCCCAAGGTCCTCTTCTTCTTCTCAAGCGACAACCGCGTGGACTTCCGCGAGCTGGTCAAGGACCTGGTCGGCGTGTTCAAGATGCGCATAGAGCTCAGGCAGATAGGCGTGAGGGACGAGAGCCGCATCACCGGGGGCCTTGGCATCTGCGGCCGCCCCTTCTGCTGCCACTGCATCAGCGAGAAGCTGCCCTCCGTCAGCATCAGGATGGCAAAGGACCAGAACCTGAGCCTGAATTCCGCCAAGATTTCGGGGCAGTGCGGCCGCCTGCTCTGCTGCCTGAGCTACGAGAGCAAGATTTACGAGGAGGCCAAGCGGTCCATGCCGCCCGAGGGCACCCGCTTCTTCTGGGACGAGACCTCCTTCCGCGTCAGCTCCGTCAACGCCATCACCGGCATGGTGCAGATAACCGGGCAGGACGGGCGCGTGCTGGAGGTCAACGCCTCGAGCTTCACCCGCCAGGCCGGCAAGTGGAAAATCGACCAAATCGAACGAAACGATTGAAAATTTGTGATATTAGGATATAATAGGAGATATTATGGCAAGGACATTGTTTTCATTCAGGTTAAGGAATTTCGTGGCGGCGGGCCTGGCCCTGTCGCTCGGGCTTTCCATGGCTTTCGCTTATGATTTCTCGGACGATGATGACGACGAGCCCGAGGTCACCGGATCCTCCTCCTCCGTGGGGGCCGAGAGCCTGGACGACCTTGGCGCGCTCAAGGAAGTCTCCTCCGGGGAATACTCGTTCGGCTGCTATCCCCAGTCGCTCAAGGAAGCGGACGTCAAGATTGACGAGGACGAGACTTTGGTCGCGGGTGATGAGACATATTACCTCGGCGACGACGGATGCTGGTACCAGAAGGTCCAGGCAGCCCCGCGCGGCCGCTACAGCTTCAGCGACGGAAGCCCCATCGTCAAGGGCAGGACCTATTACTTCAAGGTGGAGCCGGTCAAATGGACCCGCATGGTGGGGAGCTCCGTCCTGGTGTCCAACGACATACTGACGGCCCGCCGCTACGCCGAGACCCTGAACGGCTACGAGGCCTCCGAGATCCGCGAGTTCCTGAACGGTGCATTCCTGCGCCAGGCCTTTACGTCCGCCCAGAAGGGCAAGATTTCCATCACCAAGGTGGACAACAGCGCGGAGAGCACTTCGGATGCCCGCCGCAGCTGGAACGGCACGGGCACCAACAGCTATGCGAGCGAGCCGACCAACGACAGGATTTTCCTCCTGTCCGAGGCGGAGGTAACCAACGAGGACTGGGGCTTCAAGGGATGCAGGGAGGACGATGACGAGCGGGTCCGCTACCCGACTGACTTTGCCCTCGCGATGGGCGCGTACCGCAAGGCGGACAAGGACACCGGCTGGTACTGGCTCCGTTCCCCCTATTACAGCCAGAACGACTGCTATGCGCTCGCCGTCACCGCGACGGGATTCGCATACAACTTCGGCCACGTCAGCGACGTGAGCGGCGGGGTCGCTCCCGCCCTCACCCTGTCGGAGTAGGCGGCTGCCAAAGGGAGGGGAGGGCCGCAACATCCTTCCCCGCCCGGCAAAAAAAAAGCCTTCCCGGGTTTTCCCAGGAAGGCTTTTTTAGGCCCGTATTTCAGTGCGGCTCCTTTCAGTCCCAGTAGGATCCGTTCTCCGAATAATCCCCCTGATAGTTGTAGTCATCATCGTCCTCGTCTTGGGGGGCGGCGGCCCCTGCCTTCTTCTTGCTGCCTGCTTTCTGTGTGCCGAGGTCCTTCCTGTAGTCGGTCTCCGCGAAGAAGCCGGTGTCGCCGTAGTCGTCGTTCTCGTAATAGTCATTCTGCTTGCCGTCGGCGGTGATGGACATACGGAGCCTCTCGGGGACCTTGTTCAGGTCGTTCTGTGCCAGAACCTTGTAGGACGGGGGCAGCTCCCCCGTCGGGGTCTCGTCGTAGATGTCGATGATTTCTGTCAGGATGGGGACGGCCGTCTCGTAGTCCTTCTTCCTGATCGCGATGTGGGCGATCTCGAACTTCCCGATGATGTAATCGACGGTGTTTGTCCCGTAACGCTGCAGGAGCACGTTGTAATAGTGCTCGGACAGCTTGAAGTTTGAGTTGTTGAAGGCCTGCTGGGCCATCTGTATGATTTCCCTGTCCGTCGCATCCGGCGGGACTTCCTTCTTGGCTCCCAGCCCCGTGCAGGGGGACGCCGCCACTGCCATGAGGAGTGCCGGGAGGGAGGCCCTGATTATATTTTTCAGCGCGATTATTGAATGTTTCATGCTATCAGTGTATCATTTCTCCGTAGTTATTACTATATATTCCAAGTGAATCCAAAGGGAAAAACTATTATGGCGGACAAAGTTACAGGCAGGACGATAAGGGCCGGGATCATCGGCGCGACGGGCTACGCGGGCGTGGAGCTGTTCAGGATACTGCTCCGGCATCCGGGCGTGGACAAGATTTTCGCGAGCTCCGTGAGCTTCGAGGGCCAGCGGATCGACGGGGTGTACCAGAACCTCCTGGGTCAGCTGGGGGACAAGAGCGACGGCAGGCTCCTGACGGCGGACGAGGTGAAGGAAAAGTCCGACATAGTGTTCACCGCCCTGCCTCACGGAATCGCCGAGCAGTACGCGGACTGGTGCGTCAAAAACGGCAAGAAGCTCGTGGACCTGAGCGCGGACTTCCGCTACGGGATGGACGAGGCGACGTTCAGGGAGTGGTACAAGAAGGACTGGCAGTTCCCGGAGGTGCACAAGGAGTGCGTCTACGGCTCGCCGGAGATGTACCGGGAAGAGATAAAGAAGGCCCGGGTCATCGGGAACCCCGGCTGCTACGTGACGAGCGCAACGCTCGCCTTGCTGCCCGCCCTCAGGGCCGGGCTCGTGGACACCTCTTCCCCCGTCATCGTGGACTCCAAGAGCGGCGTGACCGGGGCGGGCCGCAACGCGACGATGACCAACCAGTTCTGCGAGTGCGGGGAGAGCTTTTCCGCCTACAAGGTGGGGAACCACCGGCACCAGAGCGAGATACAGAGGAACTTCGCCCTCCTCGCGGGAAAGGATCCTTCCTGCCTGTCCGTCATCTTCACGCCCCAGCTCATCCCGCAGAGCAGGGGCATCCTGAGCACGACCTACGCGCCGCTTTCGGCGGAGGGGCTTGAGCTCGCCAAATCCTCCGGCCTTGGCGGGATCCGCAGGATTTACGAGGAGACATACGCCGGGGAGCCCTTCGTCCGCGTCCTCCCCGAGGGGGTCCAGGCGACGACCCGGACCGTGCGCGGCACGAACTACTGCGACATGCAGCTCTACCTGGTGAACGGCGGAAGGATGCTGGAGATGGTCAGCGTGCTGGACAACATGGTCAAGGGGGCCGCCGGGCAGGCCGTGCAGAACATGAACCTGATGTACGGCTTCGACGAGCGGGCAGGCTTGGACTTCATCCCCGCGGCCTTCTAGCGATGGGCGGCAAGACCCCGGGCTCCCGGACCGTCCCTGCTCTGTACGCGGCATGCTTCCTCTGCTGCTGCGCCCTCTTCCTCCTGTACCGCCTCTTCGTGCTTACGGACTATGCCTTCCATTATGTGGACGACGACCAGGCCCTGATGTGGTGGGGGACGGCCTCCATCGCCGCCCGGTCTCCGAGGTGTACGCGAAAAGCCGCCTGATCGCCGGGGAGGCGGAGCGGGAAAACTGCGCTTTCGTCGTGTTCGTGAGCGACTCCAAGCTCCTGGGCTACCTGCGGGCCCGCTGGGGCTTCCAGCGCTATCCGCCCGGCTACGAGGGGTATATCGGCGGATGACGGGGGCATCCTGACGGAGGCCTTCGGTTTTCCCGTCACCGGATGACGAAGCCCGGTTCCCCCGGGACAATAAAAAAGCCCTCGGTTTCCCGGGGGCTTTTTTTTTACCGATAAACGGCTAGTATGACTTGGAGTCATGCGGCCTGGAAGAAGGGCGTGTCTTCTTCATCAGCTTGCGCTGAATGGCCTTGTTCTTGCGGTTGAGGATTGTCGAGGGCTTCTCGTAATACTCGCGCCGCTTGTACTCGCGGATGATTCCCTCTTTCTCCACCATCCTCTTGAAGCGCTTGATAGCCTTCTCAAGGTTCTCGCCGTCTTCGACGTAAATGCTTGCCAACTTGTCTCACCATCCTCACCGGCGGCAGTTCCGCAGGAAGCTGAATTCTGCCACAAAAGGGGGAAAAAGTCAAGTGGCACGCAGCCGCGTCACAGCGACTGGATGGAGGAGTTCTTGACCACCACATCGTGGGCGGAGGACTCCTGGATTGTCGTCGCGGAAACGAGGGTAATCTTGGCCTTCTCCTGCAGCTCGGGGATGCTCAGCGCGCCGCAGTTGCACATCGTGTGGATGACCTTGCTCGTCGTCTGGAGCACGTTGTCGTGCAGGTGGCCGGCATAGGGGACGTATGAGTCCACGCCCTCCTCGAATGCGAGCGTCCTCTTGCCGCCCAGGTCGTAGCGTTGCCAGTTGCGGGCGCGGTTGCTTCCCTCGCCCCAGTATTCCTTGACGTAGTTGCCGTTGACGACGAGCTTGTTGCTCGGGCTCTCGTCGAAGCGGGCGAAGTAGCGGCCCAGCATGACGAAGTCCGCGCCCATCGCGAGGGCGAGCGTCACGTGGTAGTCGTGGACGATTCCGCCGTCGGAGCAGATGGGGACGTAGATGCCGGTCTTCTGGTAGTATTCGTCGCGGGCCTTGGCAACCTCGATCGTCGCCGTCGCCTGCCCGCGTCCGATTCCCTTCTGCTCGCGGGTGATGCAGATGCTTCCTCCGCCGATTCCTATCTTCACGAAGTCCGCCCCGTTCTCGGCGAGGAACATGAAGCCGTCCCTGTCAACGACGTTGCCCGCGCCGACGCGGACGTTCTTGCCGAACTTGTCGTGGATGTCGTGCAGGGCGCGGGACTGCCACTCGGTGAATCCCTCGGAGGAGTCCAGCGTCATGATGTCCACGCCTGCGTCCAGCAGGGCGGGGACGCGGTCCATGTAGTCGCGGGTGTTGATTCCCGCTCCGACGATATAGCGGTGCTTGGAGTCCAAAAGCTCGTTGGGGTAGCTCACGTGGCTGTCGAAGTCCTTGCGGAAGACGAGCGAGACCAGGCGGCCGTCCTTGTCCACGACGGGCAGCTGGTTCACCTTGTGTGCCCAGATGAGGTCGTTCGCCTTCTCGAGCGTTATGCCGTCCTCCCCGGTAATCAGGTCCTTGAGGGGGGTCATGTACTCGCTGACCTTGGCGGAGGGCGACGCCTTGTCCATGCGGAAGTCGCGCTCGGTGATGATTCCCTCGAGCTTGCCGCGGGCCGTGCCGTCGTCGGTGACGGCGATCGTGCTGTGGCCGGTCTTCTCTATGATGTCCTGCACCTCCTGCAGGGTCTGGTTGGGCTTGATGTTCGAGTCGGAGGAGACGAATCCCGCCTTGTAGTCCTTGACGCGGGCTACCATCGCGGCCTGGTCGGCTATGCTCTGCGACCCGTAGATGAAGCTGATGCCCCCCTCCTTGGCGAGGGCGATGGCGAGCTTGTCGTCTGAGACGGACTGCATGACCGCGCTTGTCATCGGGATGTTCATGAACAGGCTGGACTGCTCTCCCGCCTTCTTGTCGTAGCGGACTACCGGCGTGCGCAGGGAGACGTTCTCCGGGATGCAGTCAGCGGACGTGTAGCCGGGAACAAGCAGATACTCACCGAATGTGTGGGATGGTTCAGAAAAATAGTATGCCATGCAAGCCTCTCAAGTTGAAGTTTGCAAGGCATTATACATCAAAGGAGGAATCTAGGCAAGTGGGATTCATCTCCCCGTATAAGGCACATCGCCGCGCACTTGCTTGCGATGTGTGGGCCATCCAAACCAAGACTGGATATTCGTGATGTTTTCCAAGTTCGTGGAAGTTCCGCTCCTCCCCATATAAGGCACATCGCTACGCACTTGCTTGCGATGTGTGTCATGCTTGACAGGGACAGGACTGGCGGTTTAGGATTTATGGGGACGGGCCTTCGGGCACCTGGAAGGACACAAGCAGGAGACGGCACGGCGATGAATCACGCAGAATATCTGGCGCGTATCGAGGACACGATACGCAATGGCAAGTACAAGGACGACTGGGCATCCCTGTCGGGGCATAAGACACCGGGATGGTATTACGGGGCCAAGCTCGGGATTTTCATACACTCGGGCGTTTACAGCGTGCCCGCATACTCATGCGAATGGTATCCCCGGCTGATGTATGACCCGGCCCACCACGAGTACGAGTACCACCGGAAGACATACGGCAGCCAGAAGGAATTCGGCTACAAGGATTTCATACCGATGTTCAGGGGCGAGAAATTCGACGCGGACGAATGGGTCTCCCTGTTCAGGCGGGCGGGCGCGAGGTACGTCATGCCGGTGT
>JAFSSU010000317.1 GCA_017450845.1 Treponema sp. | reverse complement strand
TGGCGTGCCTGTTGTCCTGCCAAGGGCAAGCGCAGGGTAGCTAAGCCGGGAAGGGATAACCGCTGAAAGCATCTAAGCGGGAAGCCCGCCCCGGGGTGAGGCGTCCATGGGGGTGCAGCCCCCTGAAGCCCCCGGAGAGAACATCCGGTCGATAGGCCGCAGGTGCAGGCGCGGCGACGCGCACAGCCGAGCGGTACTAATAGGGCGAGATGCTTGGCCATATTGTCGCTCACGGTTGTTTTTTCTTTATCGTTTCCGTCGCTCTGCGTGCCCGAGTGCCGCCGGTCTCCCCGGCGTGCGTGAGGGCGCGGATTTCAGGCATGATAATATGCCGGTGGCCATGGCGGGGAGGAAATACCCGTTCCCATTCCGAACACGGAAGTCAAGCTCCCCTGCGCCGATGATACTCCTTACGGGGGAAAGTAGGTGGCCGCCGGCTTTTTTTTGTTTAAATGCGGCATTGCGGGAACCGCCAGCGCGGCGTCAAGGCTATGCGTTCCTGTGAACGTGAAGTGATTAGAACGAGATTATTTCCTCGAACACGGCGATGGCATACTGGTCCGTCATGCCGCTGATGAACTCAATGACGCACTTTTCCCAGCTTTCCTTGTCGTGAATGTTGAAGACTTCCTCTGTCTTGTAACGGAAGGCTTCTTTCTTCTGCTTGTCGTAATTCGTATATTTTATTATCCAGTCACAGAATGTGGATGCGAGCTTGGGCACGTAGCGCAGATACTGCTCCAGGTTGCCGTTTTCCGTGTAGACCTGAGATTTTATCAGGACCCGGTAAATGCAGCCGAGGACTTCCTCCGCGTATTTCTGGAATTCCTGGAGCCTCCAGTGCTTGTAAATGTTTGAATAGCAGAACTTCTTGAGGGCTGTCATGAAGCTGAAGTATGCGTCGGAGAAGCGGAGCCCTTCTTCGGGACTGGACTGGGTGCAGAGATCGGTCACCATATCGTTTATAAGCACGGTCGTGTTGACCGCCCGTCCGGACCGAGAGGCCGGGTTCCCGCCTTTTCCGGCAGGGAATCCCAATGTGCTGGCGACAATCTCGCGCAACTGCCGGTAGCTCCCCATGTCCAGTATGTGATAGGCCCTCGCGTCTTCTATGTCCCTTCCAAGAAAGGCTATCTTATCGCTGATTTTGACGATGCAGCCTTCCCATGTGTAGGGTGCGACCTGCCCCGGCTGCTTGATGTCGTAGAGGTTCCCTGCATTCTCACGGGGGCTCAGTCCCTGCTCATCGATTTCTCCGCAGTGACAGATGAGCCCGTCCCGGACCGCATAGGTCAGGTTGAGGGGCTTTTCCGCGTAGTCCGGGTCCTGCAACGTTTCGATGTAATCGGCGAAGAAGAGCGAGTTGCGCTCGTGCCAGAACTTTCTGGGGGCTTTCACGTCGGGAATGTGGCACATCAGGGAGTTAAGTATCTCTTCCCCTGTGTGACCGAAAGGAGCATGCCCTATGTCATGCCCGATTGCGATAGCCTGCGTCAGGTCGGTGTTCAGCCCCAGGTACTTGGCAATCATCGAGCTGACGGAAGCGACGTGGCCGACATGCTCCATGCGCGTGCACACGTGGTCGTTGTGTGGCGCAAAGAAAACCTGGGTCTTGTGCTTGAGCCGCCTGTAGGCCTGGCAGTGGAGCAGCCGGGTGTAGTCCCGCTCGAACTCGCCCCGAATCTGCTCCCCGTGCTGGTAGAGGGGAGTTTCCCGGCTGACGGCCTGCTCCCACTTAGGGCTGCCCTCCTTTGTTGCCTCCGAAGAAAAAGACTGCCTCATTTGCTCACGTTATCGATGCGAACTGCTTTGCATAGTGGTCCTCGTAGATTCCCTCTATGCATGCGGAGAAAGCATCTATGATGTCCGGGTTGAAAATCCCGCATTCCCCCCCGATAATCATCTCCCTTGTTTTCTCGAAGGTGAACGAGGGCTTGTAGACCCGCTTGCAGATGAGCGCGTCGAAGACATCGGCGATGGCGACGACCTGCGCTTCTATGGGAATCTCCATGCCCTTGAGGTGGTCCGGATAGCCCCTGCCGTCCCATCGCTCGTGGTGGTAACGGCAGATGTTGTAGCTGTAGGTGTACAGCGCGGACTCCTTGAATCGTGGAATGGAGTCGATCAGCTTGCAGCCCGCGACCGTATGGGTCTTCATTATGTCGAACTCTTCGTCGGTCAGCCTGCCCGCGCTCTCCGGCTTGTGGAGAATCCGGTCGGGGATGGCGATTTTGCCGATGTCGTGGAGCGGAGTCACCTGGGCAATCTGCCTGATTTTCATCTCGGACAGCATGTATTTAGGGTACTTTATCGCGATATACTTGCAGATGGCTTCCGTGGTCTGCTTCATCCGCTCGCAGTGGTTGCCGGACTCAACGTCGCGGCTCTCCAGTGCCTGTCCGAGCGTGGAGATTATGTTCCACTGGTTTTCCTTGAGCTCCTGTTCCTGCACGGAGATGGTCAGCATCTGTTGGTTGAAGAAGCTTTCCAGCTGGTTGCGGTTGCTGTACAGCTCTATGAACTTGCCGAGCTTCTGTTTTATGAGGTCGAACGAGCAGGGTTTTGTGATGACATCGAACACGCCGGCATCAAAGACCTTGCTCAGGAAGGCCGCCTCCGTGTTCTCCGTCATGAGGATGGCGGGGGTCTTACGGAAGATGTCGAAGTCGTTGAATTTCCTGAGGACTTCCAGCGTATCGGAATTGAGCGGCTCATCGATAAGGACGGCTGCCAGGATGCCGGTATTCTGGAAAGCCGCCTTGACGGCTTCCTTGGAATCCGTCATCTTTATCACGTCAAAGAAGACGTCGAACCTGTCCATGAGGATGGAGTCGCAGCTGTTGTATAAGATAAGTATCTTCGGCTTGTATATGGCCATACATCAACATTATACTCTGTTTACGCATTATTTACAAGCAAAGTTTTTCGCGTTGCGATAGAGTCTTGGGGAGCAATAAGGAGTTTTTTATGGGAACTGATTCCGTGGGGAACATGGCGAAGAAGGAGCTCAGGGCAAAGATGAAGGAAATCTTGTCCCGGATGAGCAAGGAGGAGCGGGAGTTCGCCTCGCACAAGGCATGCGTCAGCCTGATCAAGTCGGAGCTGTTCCTGTCTGCGGGCATCGTCCTCTCGTATATGGCGGCGGGGATGGAGGCCGACCCCTTCCGTATCTCCTCCGCGGCCCTGACTGCCTTCAAGATGCTGGCCTTTCCTGTCTGTGCCAAAGAGGGGAGGGAAATGGACTTCCATTTTGTCCACGGGGCGGGGGACATGGACTCATTCCTGTCCCAGTTTGCCAGGAACCGCTACGGAATCCTTGAGCCAATCCCTTATCCGGCCACCAAGATGAGCCTGCCTCCGGTCAGGGCCAAGAACATACTCGTAATCGTGCCGGGCCTGGCTTTCAGTCCGCGAGGAGGGCGGCTGGGGCACGGCGCGGGTTACTACGACCGTTACCTTTCCGCCCTCAAGCTAAAGGCCCTGGAGCACGACTGTGCCCTCTCTCTGGTCGGATTCTGCTATGACTGCCAGGTAAGCCGGTCTGTTCCTCTTGAGGAGCATGACATACCGATGGACTACGTCCTGACACCGTCCGCCCTTGTCGCCTGCCGCCAGAATATGCTATAGTCTTTCCTATCATGCTGTTCCTGTTCTTTTCGGCAATCCTTTTCTTTGCTTGCTTTTGTGGTGTCGGCTTTATTGCCTCCCGCCTGACTTTCCTCAAGGTCAGGGAAGACAACTTCTTCCTGAGCTTCTTTACGGGCTTTTCCTTCATCGGCGTTTATTTCTCCTTGGTGCAGCTCTTCCTTCCTCTGACCCTGTGGACCCTGCTGCCAGTCCTCTTTGTGGGGGCATACGGTTTTTTCCTCCATCGCAAGGAAATCTGGAGGCGGATTGCCGCCGCTCCGGTCTTCTCTGTCCTCTGCCTGTCCTTCTTTTACCTTATAGCCTATGTCATATCGGGCAAGAGCAAGATTGATGCCTACGACGACTTCCTCTACCATGCGAGCATCGTCTCATGGCTGAACGCCTACAAGGCCGTGCCGGGGCTTGCCAACCTGCACTTCCGCCTGGGAATGAACTCCCTTTACCTGCAGCTGGCGGCGGGGCTTGACGTGGCCGTCTGGGACAAGAGGTCGTCGAGCATCACGGTATTCCTTTTGTACTTCTCCTTCCTGGGCTACTGCCTTTCGGGTATCCATGCCGCAGTCAGGAGGCCGACCGATGCCAATGTCCGCTTCGCCGTCTGCCAGGCAGTGATGGCACTCTGGCTTTTCTTCACGGAGTCCGCCGAGCCTTACCTGAATTATGACAATCCTGCCCTCGTTCTTATCGCCGTGGTCATCGCGGAGATGCTGCCCTACAGCCTGGCTGAATCCTCCGCGGCGGACGGGACAGCCCCGTCCCGCACTCCCTGGGAGACGGTTTTCCTCTACAGCGCGGCAAGCTTCGCTATCAAGCCGATGGGGGCGGTCGCGGTATTCCTTGTCTTTGCCGCCGCGGTCGCCTGGAAAGCCAGGCACAAGGAGATGACCTTCCCTGCCCTTGTCCGGCTGTCCGTCCTGCCCCTCTGCATCCTTGCCCTCTTCGTCGTCAGGAACGTCATCCAGACTGGTTACCTTATGTTCCCAATGACAGTCTTCAAGCTTGACCTGCCCTGGACCCTCTCCAAGCATCTTGTCGATACTAACATAAACGCAATCCAGAATTACTCGCGGACGATTGCCCTGGGCCATGAGTACGTGCCCGGTCAGGGCTTCTTCTACTGGTTTGTCCCTTGGCTCAAGTGGGTGCTGCGGGAGGGGAACAACATCCTGTTGCCCTTCGTCCTTCTGGCGGGACTGGTCGTCATGGCGGTCAGCCTTCCGGCGGGGAGGGGAGGCAAGGATTCTGCCGGGGCATCTGTTCTTGTCAAGCTTGCCTATTATGCCTATGTCATCGGGAACCTGCTTTTCTGTTTCATCACCGTTCCGGAGCTTCGCTACGACACGGTCTGGATTTATGGAATCCTTGCGGTAGCTCTCTTCTTCAGCCCGGGGATATGCACGGGCTTTCTGTCTGTCCTGCGGAAGTGCCGGGATGCGGTACGAAGGCTTGCTGCCTGCCTGTCTGGGCTGGGCTGGCTTCCCGCCGCTCTTGCCGTGCTGTTCCTGCTGGCGGGCGCCCTGCTTTGGGTTCCGGCAGTCCGTGAGAAGCTGATCAGTCTTGGTTCTGCCCTTGCCCGCCATGAGCTGAACGCCCCTCACTGGCAGGCGGAGTTCATGCGCTGGCGGAGGGTGCTCGCTGTCCTGGCTGTCATACTTCTGTGCGTGGTCAGATTGCAAGCTGACGGTGCGCGCGTGCCGGGGATGGCCGGGCCGGGCGGCAAGGCCATGGGCCTGTTGCTTGCCTTTGTCGCCGTATCCTGTGCCTTCCGGGACAGGAACTGGCTCCTGCCCGCCGCGATGTACTCCTTCCCGGTGGAGAAGAGGCTTGTCAGCGAGGAGCAGCCTTTCTACGTCTATGTCGCCCTGGAGGGAGACCAGTGCGGGGACGCGGAGCTTCCTTGCACGCCTGGCTACTGCTTCAACGACAAGCTCCGCCTGTTCGATATGAACGACATGGGGAAGGGCTTCTACATCAAGAAGGAGTGATGGAGCGGGGTGTCACGT
>JAFSSU010000316.1 GCA_017450845.1 Treponema sp. | reverse complement strand
GGGGCGGAGCTGCTCATCGACTGCATCCCGGTCAAGCAGGACGACAGGATAAAAGGCGCGGTCGCCCTCCTGCACGACCGCACGGAATACACCAAGCTGATGGAGGATTTGTCCGGCACCAAATACCTGGTCGATTCCATGCGTGCGAACAACCATGACTTCACCAACAAGCTTCACGTCATACTGGGGCTGATCCAGATAGGCGAGTACGATAAGGCGGTATCGTATATCGAAAACATATCGATCATACAGAGGGAGACCCTGAGCCGGGTCATGCACTCGGTGGACAACCCTGCCTTCGCCGCCCTGCTCATCGGAAAGATTGCCCGTGCGTCGGAATGCAACGTCAAGTTCATACTCAAGGATGGCATACGCTTCAAGAGCTCGGACATACAGCTGCCATCCGAGGCCCTCGTCACGATAGCCGGGAACCTGATCGACAACGCGCTGGATGCGATGAACATGCAGGTGACGCTTGACTCGGGCTTCAGCTCACTTTCCCGCGAGCTGACCTTCGGCGTGTTCACCAAGCCCGGCGAGCTCCTCATAACGGTGAAGGACAAGGGATGCGGCATTCCCGATGACGTGAAGGACAAGGTCTTTGACAACGGATTCTCCAGCAAGGGCAAGGGGCGCGGCGTGGGCCTGTACCATACCCGGCAGCTGGTGGAAAGCCTGGGCGGGACGATTTCCTTCGAGTCGCAGGTTGGCGTTGGGACCTGTTTTATGGTAGACTTCCGGCAGGGTCAGGCCGGGGGCGTTTAAAATACCGCCGGCACTGAGCCGAAGAAGCCACTGGAGTTTGTATGCCCTATAGCGTTTTGATTGTCGAGGACGACCCCATGGTCGCCATGATTAACGAGCAGTACGTCCGCAAGAACAAGCAGTTCACGGTACTGGGGGCCTGCCGGAACGGGCAGGAGGCGCTGGACTTTCTGGAGGACAACACCGCCGACCTGATTATCCTGGACGTGTACATGCCGATTATGGACGGGGTGGAGACGCTCAAGCAGCTCAGGCAGCGCAAGTGCGCCTCGGAAGTCATCATGGTGACAGCGGCCAACGATGCCGCGACGCTGGAGGACACGATGCACCTAGGCGTGCTGGACTACCTCATAAAGCCCTTCGCCTACGAACGCTTCCAGGTCGCGCTGGAGAAGTTCGAGGCCAAGCGGACCGCGCTCAGCTCCGCGTCCGTGCTGGACCAGAGCAGCGTGGACAGCATCATGGCCCGGGCGGGAGGACAGGGACAGGGCGGCCAGCATGGAGGCGCAGCGGGCCGGGGAGGCTCCGAAGGCGGCAAGGACTACCCCAAGGGCATACAGGAAAAGACCCTCATGCACATCCTGGAGTACCTGGAGGCGCAGAAGGGTTGGCTCAACGGGGATGTCATAGCGGAGAACGTCGGCCTTTCCGCCGTCACCGTCCGCCACTACATGAACTACATCGTCAACACCGGCAAGGCCTCAGAAAGCATCAACTATGAGACCGGGGGCCGCCCCTGCGTCCTCTACCGCTGGAACGCGCAAAAAGCCTGAGGCGGGCGAAAATTCACGTTGCAGAGCCTCAAATTTCATGCTAAACTTATGTTTGTCTAGTGGAATGGCATGATATTCCACTAGACAGGCGTGAGAATGCAGTACATAGCGAGAAAACTTGACCTGACGAAGCTTTTGTCCTCCAAGTCCCTCTTCCTGTTCGGCCCCCGGCAGACGGGAAAGTCGTCGTTCATAAAGAACCAGGTCGCCAGGGAGGACATAGCCCTCTTCTGGACCCTGCTGGACGGCAGGCTCAGGCTCAAGGTCATCGCCGACCCCGGCCTGCTCAGGCAGGAGGTGGAGCAGAGGAAGCTCCATGACTGCGTAATCGTCATAGACGAGATCCAGAAGTGCCCGGAGCTGCTGGACGAGGTGCATTTCCTGATTGAGGAGCGGGGCATCCGCTTCCTGCTCACCGGCTCCAGCGCGCGCAAGCTCAAGGACACGGGCGTGAACCTGCTCGGCGGGCGGGCGTGGCAGCGGCACTTCCATCCGCTCTGCTTCCCGGAGGTAGGCGGGAGCGAGGACTACACGCTCCCCTTCATATTCGAACACGGGCTGCTTCCTTCCATGTTCCTGTCGCAGGACGTGGAGGAAGACCTTGCGGCTTACGTGGACAGCTACCTGACGGAGGAGATAGCGGCGGAGGGGGCGGCGCGGAACATCCCAGCCTTCGCGCGCTTTCTGAACACGGCCGCGCTCACGAACGCCCAGCTCGTAAACTACACGAACATAGCGAACGACGCGCAGCTTCCCGTCCAGACCGTCCGCCAGTGGTACGACGTGCTCACGGACACGCTCCTGGGCTACCAGGTCGGGCCGTTCTCCAAGACGGAAAAGCGCAAGGCGGTCTCAAGCTCCAAGTTCTACTTCTTCGACATAGCGATAGCCCGCGCCTTGCGGAACATACCCGCCCCTGCGCTTGGGACGGCGGAGGCGGGCGAGTACTTCGAGCAGCTCGTGTGCATGGAGCTGACGGCGTGGATAGACTACGAGCGCCCCCGGAGCAAGCTGACCTTCTGGAGGTCCAAGTCCGGCCTTGAGGTGGACTTCTGCGTGGACACGGTGCTTGCGGTGGAGGTGAAGCTCTCTTCCAGCATATCCGACAAGCAGCTGAAAGGTCTTAGGGCACTGAGGGAAGAGGGCATTTTCAGGCACTACGTCGTGGTCTGTCAGGAGGAGCATCCCCGCGCCGTGGACGGCATGGAGATACTGCCGTGGAAGTACTTCTTCGAGCGTCTGTGGGCGGGAGACTACCTGTCATAGCCGCGCGAGGATGCCGTCGAATTCCGCCCGAAGGCATTCCCGCAGCTGGCTCTTGCTTCTGGACGAGTCCCTGACAAAAAGATCCGCCGGGCTCACTTTCAGGGCATCCGCAATCCGTATCATCATGTCAAAGGAAGGCTTCGCCTTGCCCGACTCAATCCCCCCTATCGTGCCGGCCCCGCAGCCACAGAGTATGGAAAGCTGCGTCTGGGAAATCCCCGACTGTTCCCGGTAGTACTTTATGTTCAGCCTGAACTCTTCCAGATACTTCTCCACGCCCCTATTATAATCGAGAAAATGATGAGATATTCTTGTTGACATCGAGAATATATTGCTGTATACTCGGAATATACGAGGATAAAGGCTATATACTTTGTATCTTCGAGAAAATCACCAAAGGAGACGACGTTTTGAGAAAAGGCAAGCTGTGTGTGGCCATTGCCTTGGCGCTTCTTATGCTTCTGCTCCATTCCTGCAAGAGAAGCTTCAGGCCCATGGCCTCATATCATGGTTGCCGCTCCACGGCGCATTCTCTCAAATTCTAAGAAAATCTGTTAAGGAGGAATTGTATGAGGAATTTGTTCACAGGCAAGAAATGGATAGTGACTTTCTTTATCTTGGCTTTTGCAGGGATAATGGCTTTTTGCGAAGATTACGTCTGTGCAAACATGACTATTGGATGTGGAAATCAGGGGGGATCATTCCAAGTAATAAACAATACATTGGAATATATAAGAGTAAGAGGTTCTTCACACGGTGCAATAAATCCAAGAAGTACAGGATATGTTAATCACAATGGTGGCGATGTTATTCTAGAATGTAACCAAACTGTTGATTATGTTATGATTCGAAACAACCGAGGAAATCTTACTGGTGTCACTGTAAACAGCCTTAACAATTCTGGCAGCTCAGGAGCTTCTGGAGGGGTCGATGTCCACTGCATAACCTGTCACGGAAGCGGTAAATGTCCTAAATGCAACGGACGAAAGACTCTTCCGTCCGGTAGAAAGCAAGTACGATGTGACAGATGCAATGGCAGCGGAGTCTGTCCGTATTGCCGAGGGACGGGACGAAAATAACCGTACCAAAACTCTTTGGCTGGCATAAAAAAAGGCTGCCCCAGGAAAGACTTTTTCCCCAAGGTAGCCCCAGACTTGTTTCAAAAACTGGTGTAACGGGGCCACAGGGATTTTTTGCGACTGTCGCGTCTTTTTTTTCTTTCCGTACGCACGAAATGCCCGTATAATAGACCAGTTCGGAAACCTCAGTTTCCGAACTGGTCTAATGCTCGCAGGAGGAACTATGAGGATGCCGAAAAGACTTGTCGCCGCCCTGCTGTGTGTCGCGATGTGCCTTGCGGGGGCTGCCGCAGCGACGATGGACGCGCGGGTGAACGCCGTACCCAAGGGCCTGATGGAGAAGGTGTTCGTGGAGCCGGAGGAGACGCTTCCCTCCGTTGTCGCGAGCCTTACGTCTGGTATGTC
>JAFSSU010000315.1 GCA_017450845.1 Treponema sp. | reverse complement strand
CTCAGCCTCTATGTAGTAGTTGCCGGTTCCGTTGATAATCGGCTTGAGGAAGAACAGGAAGAACTTGCGCCCCTGCTTCTCGATGAAAGGCTCGTCGTTGATGTCATATATTTCGCCAAAGTGCACGCAGAACCTCTCCAGAACCTTCTTCATGTCCAGCCTTCCGTCCTTGATGAACAGGGGCCTGTCAAACGAGCCTTCGTTTATAAGTTCCTTGTCTTCCCCGGACTTCGATGTCTGTGCCTCGGATATGAACAAGTTGTACATGCGGGTCTCAAAGATGCGGTTGGACAGCCAGACCTTGCCGCCGACGTTCTTGATGTAGTTGAACATCGCGGCTATCTCGATGCTCCTGTTATCCGGGTTGAAGTTACAGGGCTTCCCTTCATACAGGATTTCACGGACTATCTTCTTCATCTCGGGAAAACTGTCGAACTTCTTGATCATGTCGTCAAAGAGCGTGTCCCGCTCCAGCAGGATGACCTTTACCGCCTCCTGGAATCCCGCATCCGTCCAGTCCTGCCCAAGCTCCTCGTCGATAATCTGGCACAGGCGGCTGACAAGGAAGGGATAGCCTCCGGTGTAGTCATAAAGCAGCCTCGCCATTTTCGCCGTGTCCATGACGGTGTGATGGTCCGCCTCGTAATCTTCGAGCATGCCGCGTATACCGGCCTCGTCCAGCTCCATGCTCACGTCGAACCTTGTGGCGATGTTCCAGGGGGAGTTGTACTGGCGCATTTCCTCGGGGCGTATCTTGAGCTTGAGGTTCCGTATGTCGTACACTCCCGCAAGTATGACGGAATGGAATGTGGGCCACGAGTCGCGGTTCAGGAATTTGTCCCGGAGCAGGCCCAGGAACTTGATGAACGCCTCATAGTTCCCCGCCTGGTCAACCTCATCGATTATGACGACGACGGGCTTTTCGCATAAGGCGCAGAAATCAGATATCGCATCGGAAAGCAAATCCTCCCCATCTTTGTCCGTGCTGAATGAGAAATCTTGCTGCAGGAACTCCATTGCGGAGGAAGGAAGGCCTTGTGTCATGCCACGCATTGCGGAGCGCATGAACATTTTCAGGACTTTGTGCCCTACGGTCATCACGTTCGCAAAGGATTGGTCGCTCGTCACCTCGAAGCTTATGGAGAAGACGGTGTACTCCGCGTCGAGAGCCTTCTTGAGGTAGCGCAGGGTCGTGGTCTTTCCGTACTGCCTTCCCCGGTTGATGCAGAAGTAGTCGCCCCGGTCCACCATCTTCTTGATTTGCCGGACGCGCTCGTCTATGTTCACCATGTAGTGCTTCTCTGCGATGCAGGTGCCCGTCGTGTTGAATCGCCTCATGATGCGATTATAGCATGCGGGGGCGGGGCTGGGCAAGACATGCCCGGACATCAGCAAAAATGGGGCAGTCCGGCACATCGGCCTGCCCCGGGGGATGATCATGCACCTTGCATAGCTTGTCGCATTTTCGAGGTTCCCTTCTTTTTTTCCGGTTAGGATGGGTTCAAAGCCAGTTTCTCGTACAACTTGAACAGTTCTGCACGCAAGCTGACGCTTGCGTAACGAGTCCTTCTTATGAAGGACTCGCGGATATCTTTTCGTAAAGCTTGAACAATTCTGAGACACATTCCGCTTCGGTCATATTCAGCGCAAAGCCGTAGGCTGCCATGACCGCCTTGTCGTTCTCGCGGTGGGCCGCCATAAGCTCCGGGAACAGATACGATTTGTCACCGTAAAGCTGGGCAAGCGTACAGTCGGCATACTTCGCCCGGGCATCGAGGATTGCCTGTGCGGTCCGCTCTATTGCGCTTCTATGCCCGCCGTCCGCCTCCGGCCACGGGAAATTGTTGTACACTATATCTTTGCTGTAGCGGTACCTCATCTCAAGCCTTCCCGCAACCATCCGCATCCACGCATTGTGCACGTTGCTCGTCAGCACGCCGAAATGATAGAGCGTTGCATCCGGGATTATATGCACGGAATCAGAGGCAATGATGTCAGGCTGTAAAAATCCAATGGGAACATATTTTCGCTTTTCTGATGAAACGCGGGGAATAAGAAGGTAGTTCCCCTTCGGGAAGTTCTCCACATGAAATCGTGTCGGTTTGTCTGCGAGCTTTACTGTCGGTGCGCTTGTGCTCGCAAGGCGGTACTCGCGGACGGCCTGGACCCGCTTCATGCATTCAGGCATCTTGAGCAGTTCTGCGGGCGGCAGGTCGCCGAGCCACAGGCAGTAGCGTCTGTTCCCGTTTATGAACTCATCGCTTCCTATCCACTCGTGGAAGTACTGCGCGGACGCAGGTTCCTTCTTGATGAATTCCTGCATCTCCCGCTCGGCGAAGAGGTAAAAACCGCCGTCAATCGGCTTGTTTCCGATTCCTATCTCCGGCACGTCACAGAGAGGGTGCTGACGGCTTTCGATGAAAACATCCGGCATATCCAGCAGGTAGCCGTTGATATTCGTTGCGGTGATTTTCTGTCCGTCATTCGTGAAGATGACTTTCGGCTTCTTGCTTCCCGCCGTGCTGAACCCGATTATGACGCAATGGACGGTTGCCATATCGGATTTGTCAGCAGTTTCATTCTCCCATTTAAATGTCCGCCATGCAAAATCAATATGAAACCCTTCCGCGAATAGAGGCTTCCACAAGTCGGCGACCGCCATTCCCTGCGTTATTGAATTCGTAGAAACAAATGCGCAGCGGGTTTCTTTCCCGCGAATCAAATCAAACGCTTTCTTGTACCAGCAGCAGACATAATCAAGGTCTCCGATGCCTTTCCAGTCCTTGCCGAATGTCAGAAGCATGTCCTCTTTCTGGTGCTTGTCTTTCGCATTTTTGTCCATCCAGCGCGCCCCTACGAACGGCGGATTTCCGATGATGTAGTCGTAAACGACAGGCGCCTGCTTCTGTGGCACAGGCTTTTTCTTTTCAACATTGCGTACACGTGCGTTCAGCTCCTCCACCCGCTTGCCGTAGAGCGTGTTCGTGTCAATCTCCGTTGCATGGACTTCCGTCGCGGTATCAAAATCAGCATCGTCATACAAATTGAGCTTGTCGATGAACAGGAAGCCCGTCTGTCCTTCTTCCGCGAGCGTCGCCCAGTCAAGGCGCAGGGCGTTGCCCTCCACGATGTTCGCCCCGGTCTTGAGCGGCAGGAAGTCGATGTTCTGGCTGATGATTGCCTCGGTCTCGGCAATCATCTGGCTCTCGGCAATCCAGAGGGCTGTCTTTGCGACGGTGACTGCGAAGTCGTTTATCTCGATTCCGTAGAACTGGCTGATGTGCACTTTGACCGGGTCCTCGAACACCCCCATGAGGTTCTGCCCGCCGTAGCGGAGCTTTATCGCCTCGTTCTCAAGTCGGCGGAGGGAAAGGTAAGTCTCTGTCAGGAAGTTGCCGCTCCCGCAGGCGGGATCAAGGAATTTCAGGCTGCCGAGCTTTTCCTGGAAGGCAAGCAGCCTGTCGCTACGGCTTTTCGCCGCCGTCATCCTCGTAATCTGAGCGAACTCATTCTTTAGCTCGTCCATGAAGAGCGGGTCAATGACCTTGTGGATGTTCTGGATGCTCGTGTAGTGCATGCCGCCCTTGCGCCGGGTCTCCGGGTTCAGAGTGGACTCAAAGACCGCGCCGAAAATCGTCGGGCTTATCTCGGACCAGTTGAAGGGTGCGCAGTCGTTCACGATGACACCTACGATTTCCTGCGTGAAGCCCGGTATCTCTATGCTCTCGTCCTTGAACAGTCCGCCGTTCACGTAGGGGAAGGTGACAAGCTTCGTGTCGTACTTGTCGCGGCTTTCGGACGGCGTATCCAGTGCCTTGAAGAGCTCTATCAGTCCCTTCCGTGTGTTTTCTATGGCAAAGGACTTGATATAGTCCTCGAACGCAGTCCTCGTGCCGAACAGCCCCGCATCCTCGGCGTACAGACAGAAGACCATGCGGACGCAGAGGATATTCAGAGAACGGAGCTGGCTCTCGCTCAGTCCGAGCGGGTTTCCATCTGTCCTGACTGCACTGGCGGGCGGGATGAACTCCTTGTACAGGGCATCATAGAGCCTGTTGACGAGCCTGCCCGCTTCTACTGAAAGCTCTTCCTCGCGGCGGATGTTCTCGTTCTTCTGGTCTGTGAGGAACTGAAGGCGGTAGTATTCCTTGGGAAGGTCCTTCAGGAAAATCTGCTGCGGTTCGCCGTTCGGCAGCTCAAGGTCATATATGAGGAACTCGGAGAAATTGCAGGCGACGATCCAGCGGGGACGCATGGAGTTTGG
>JAFSSU010000314.1 GCA_017450845.1 Treponema sp. | reverse complement strand
TGGACCAAGCTTCCCGAGCCCGTCATGACAAGCGACCCCGCGCGGGGGATATACGGCCCCGGCCACAACAGCTTCACGACGAGCCGGGACGGCAAGGAGGACTACCTTGTGTACCATGCCCGCCCCTACGCGGACGTGGACCTGGACTTCGCCCTCTACGATCCAAACCGCCACACATGGGTCAGGCGGATCCGCTATGACGGGCGGGGATACCCCGTATTCCAGGCGAAAGGAGGCAACGCATGAGGCGCGCAAACCTTCTGGCAGGGGGGCTTCTCCTCTGTTCGATCCCCCTGGCACTGGGCCTTGCCTCCTGCAGGGGCGGGGGCATCCCGGAGGCGACGCTGACCAAGCCTGAGCCGATGGCCGGCGAGAGCGTCAGGAATCTGGCCAAGCGGACGGAACTGGACGGGCAGGACATCAAGGAATATTTCCCGTTAAAAGAAGACAGCGCGAGCGGCAGCTTCGTCCACGAGAAATATGCCGGAAGCTCGCAGGCCTCGTGGAACTGCCATGACCCGCGCCTCTTCCAGGACCCGGACAGCGGCAGGTTCTACGTGTACTCGACCGGATGGAACAACGGCTCGGACCTGCGATCCTCCGACGACCTGGTGCACTGGGCGAAGCACGGCAGCTCCCCCCTCTGGGACAGGAAGGACGTGTCCCTGGTCTACCGCCACATGCACTGGGACGACGACTTCCTCAAGTGGACGGGCTACGTGACGAACGACGGGACTTCCTACGGGACCGACTGGTACAAGCCCACCTCCCGCCCCAACAGCTGGGCACCGACGGTCGTAAAGCAGGACGGCAGGTACTACATGTTCCACGGCATCATCACCGACAGCCTCTCCTACGCGCGGGGCTTCCACCCGGCGGCGGCGATAACGCTCGCCATCGCGGACAAACCGGAGGGCCCCTTCATCCCCGCGAAGGAATACGACCCGGAGCTATACTCAAATTCCACGCTCGTCCGATATGTCTGGTCCAACAAATCCGCCCAGAACACGGAGGTGGGCTACTGGGGCTGCTACAACACGGGCGAGGCGGGATGGAACAAGGGCTTCGGGGCGATCGACCCGGAGTTCGTCATGGACCTGGCGACCGGAAAGCTGATGACCTACAAGATAGGCGGCAACGAGTGCTACGCCATGACCTACGGCTCATGGAAGGGCGGCATCGCGCTCGTCTACGTGGACGCACAGACATTCAAGCCCGTCGCGGTGAAAAGCGGCACGTCCACGTTCGACGGCAGGAAATACCGCCAGGGCGACGAGATGGACGCGCCGCTCGACAGCGTGGACGGCAACTGCGGGCTCCTGATCGCGGGCGGCAGCGGCGCGGCATACGAGGGGGCGCAGCTGGCCTACAACAGCAAAACAGGATGGTACTACATATTCGTCTCGATGGGCGACCTGACATTCGAGTACCGGGTGGGGGTGGGCCGCAGCAAGAAGCTGGAGGGCCCCTACCTGGACACAAGCGGCCGGGCGATGGCATTCGGCTCCGTGACCGAGGCTGAGAAGTACCACTCGGTCGGCGGGAAAATCATCGGGGCAGTCCAGCTCAGGGACGAATACGGATTCATGTCCCCCGGCGGCCAGTCCGTCTTCCGGAGCCGCGACGGCAAGATTCTCTTCGCCTGCCACACCAGGACGAACTTCAAGGGGACGGGGGACTTCTGCCTCCAGATACGGCAGATGTTCTTCACGGACGACGGCTGGCCCGTGCTGAACCAGAACGAATACTGGAACGATTACGGCGGGCAGGACGAATCTCTCGCGCGGCTCACGGCGGACGACATTGCGGGA
>JAFSSU010000313.1 GCA_017450845.1 Treponema sp. | reverse complement strand
GCTGGGCATCCCCAACCGCGAGGTGGAGAAAGGCATGTTCCAGATTATAATCCCCAAGGTCACGACAATAGAAAGCGATGACCTGGGGCTTGCGGTCGAGAACTTCCGGCAGGCGTTCATCCATGCCGACATTGAGCGTCTTGCCGAACTTTTAAAGGCTGCGGTCGCGGACATCCCCGTGCTGATGAAAAAGAAGCAGTGCGAGAACTATTACGAGTCCATAACCCACGTGATTTTCAAACAGACCGGCTTCAGCGTGGTCTCCGAGCTCCAGTCCATAATGGGAAGAAGCGACATAACGGTGACAACAAAGGACTCGGTCTACATCTTTGAGCTCAAGATGGACAGGGGGCAGAGCTTTGACGAGGTCGCCGCCGAGGCCCTGCAGCAGATAGACGCGAACGGCTACGCGGACCGCTTTGCCGTAGCGGGAAAGGCCCTGCACAAGGTCGCCCTCGTGTTCTCCAGCGAGGGCAAGGGGCTTGTCGGCTGGAAGGCCGCCGTGTGATTGTCAGGAATCAGCTACGGCTGAAGCATTCCGCATTGACGGTCGCCAGGAACGACTACAAGTCGCCGGACTCGAACCTTGCCAGGAAGTCCGAGCGGAACTGGGCGAAGCGGTCGGCGGCGATGCTCTCCCGGATTCCGTTCATCATGTCGTGCAGGAAGTAGAGGTTGTGGTAGCTCGCCAGCATGGAGGACAGGATTTCCTGCTCGCGGAAGATGTGGCGGAGGTAGGCGCGGGAATAGGTCCGGCAGACGGGGCACTGGCACTCCGGGTCAATCGGGCTCCAGTCCTTCTCGAACCTTTTCTGCTTTATGGAGAGCATTCCCCGGCGGGTGAAGTACAGTCCGTGGCGGGCAATCCGCGTGGGCTGCACGCAGTCGAACATGTCTATTCCGTCCCCGACTGCCTCAAAGATGTACTGGGGCGTTCCTATCCCCATGACGTAGCGGGGCTTTTCCCGCGTGATGAACTGCACGGTGTGGCGGAGCATGCGGGCAAATTCCTCGGGAGGCTCGCCCACGCTCAGTCCGCCGATCGCCAGCCCCGGCGTGTCAAGGGAGCTTACGAATTCCGCGCTCTCCTTGCGGAGGTCCTCAAAGAAGTTCCCCTGCACGATGGGGAACAAAATGCCCTTGTAGCCATCCTGCTGCTTTCTCTTCCACTCGGCGACGGCCCTGTTCGCCCAGTCCGAGGTAATCCTGAGCGCGCGCTCGGCTTCGCGCCGGTCCACTCCCCAGCCGGAGCAGATGTCCAGCTGCATCTGGATGTCGGAGTTAAGGTCCGCCTGGGCCTGGACGACGTTCTCAGGCGTGAAGAAATGCTTGCTGCCGTCTATGTCGCTCCTGAAGGTCACGCCCTCGCTGTCGAACTTGCGCAGGGCAGAAAGCGAGAAGACCTGGAAGCCCCCCGAGTCCGTCAGGAAGTTGCGCTCCCAGCGGGTAAAGCCGTGCAGGCCGCCCGCCTCCCTGACAAGGGGCGTACCGGGCCGCAGGTAGAGGTGGTAGGTGTTGGCGAGGATAATCTCGAAGCCAATCTCCTCAAGCGACTCGCGGCTCACGGCCTTGACAGTCCCCTTGGTGCCGACCGGCATGAAAACGGGGGTGTGCACCATGCCGTGCGGCAGATGGAGCAACCCGGTGCGGGCAAGGGAATCTTTGTTCTCGTGGAGGGTCTGGAAAAAAACGTCGGCCATAGGTCGATTATATAAGGCCAGCGGGGAAAAGGCAAGGCAACGTGGGGGGCTTGTTGTCCGCTATTCTTGCAACATTTTTCACAAGAAGGGCTTTTTTTCTCAAATGAGGCTCATTTTCCGCCCGAAAGAGACAAAAACGCCGCATTCAGTCCCTTCTGCCCTTTGACTAAAACGTTTTTTATCTATAGAATCACTCTCAAAGCTAGCTTTTTAGCGTGATATATTTCACACAAGAGAGCTGATGAGGAAGAATGAAGGCGATTCCCGAACCGTCCAGAAGGCGGCTGGTCCTGTTGGAGCGGCTGCTCTCGGAGTTTACAGAGAAGAACATAACCTCTCAGAAAATCGAGGAGCTGACGGGCTGGTCGGCTGCGGTCGTCAGGCGGGACATCTCGCTCCTTGAGCTGAACTTCGGGGCGAGCAACGGCTACAAGGTGGCAGACCTGAAAGGGGCACTGGACAAGATGCTCGACTTAACGCCTGACAGCCCCCACTCCTGCTGCATCGTCGGCCTGGGCAGGATGGGGCAGGCCCTGCTGGACAACCGGGAGCTGTACGAGTCGCCTTTCAAGATCGTCGCGGGATTCGACTCCAGCGTGAACCGCACGGAGATCCTGCGCTCCATCTTCCCCCTGCACCCGACGACGATGCTGGAGCAGGTCATAAAGGAAGAGGGAATCCGATACGCGATACTGACCGTGGAACCGGCAGAGGCGCGGAGCATAGCGGTCCGCCTGGCGGCCTGCGGCATAAAGGGAATCGTCAACTACACGCCCTGCGTGCTGACGGTCCCGCCTGGAACAAAAGTGGAGAACGTCTCGCTTCTGACATCGCTGGAAAATCTTTCGGCGCTGTCGGCAGGCGGGAACAATATAGAAAGAAACGAGAAAGGGGCTTGATATGAGCAGAGTTTACAATTTTTCAGCAGGACCTTCTTGCCTTCCGGAAGAAGTGTTAAAGGAATGCGCTGCGGAGATGCTTGACTACGCGGGAACCGGCCAGTCGGTCATGGAGATGAGCCACCGCTCCTCCGCCTACAAGCCCATCATCGAGCATGCGGAAGCCCAGGTCAGGAAGCTGATGAAGGTGCCGGACAACTACAAGGTCCTCTTCCTGCAGGGCGGCGGCAGCACGCAGTTCGCTATGGTCGCACAGAACCTCGGCATCCACACGGGAAAGGCCGCCTACATTGAGACCGGTGTCTGGGCCAAGAAAGCCGCTGCCGAGGCCAAGCACCTGGGGCTCACCGTGGACACGATCGCCTCCAGCGCGGACAAGGGCTACAGCTACATCCCCAAGGTGGAAAAGATTTCAGGTGACTACGACTATGCCTACATCTGCTTCAACAACACGATAATGGGGACCCACTACGAGTATATCCCCGACACGGGCAGCATCCCGCTCGTCGCGGACATCTCCAGCTGCGTCCTTTCCGAGGAGCTTGACGTGAGCCGCTTCGGCCTGCTCTTCGCCGGCGCGCAGAAGAACCTGGCCCCCGCCGGTGTCACGCTCGTCATCATCCGCGACGACCTCATCACCGAGACACCCCGGGCGGGAACCCCGACTATGATGACCTACAAGACACACGCCGATCAGGGCAGCATGTACAACACCCCGCCCTGCTATACGATATATGTCCTGGGCAAGGTGCTTGACTGGATCGAGAAGAACGGCGGCGCGGCAGGGATGTACAAGCGGAACGTGGAGAAGGCGAATCTTCTTTACGACTACCTGGACTCCAGCTCCTTCTACCATGCGACGGCGCAGAAGGGCAGCCGCTCTCTGATGAACGTCCCCTTCCTGACCAAGTACTCTGCGGGGGCAACGGATGAGGCGAGCCAGGCCAAGGAGAAGGAGATGAATGACAAGTTCGTCAAGGAGGCGACCGCGGCGGGACTTGTGAACCTGAAGGGACACCGGCTGGTCGGCGGCATGAGGGCTTCCATTTACAACGCGATGACCTTGGACGGCGTGAAGGCCCTGATCGCCTTCATGGAAAAGTTCGCGAAGGAGAATGCATAATGTACAAGATTCAGACACTGGACAGGATAAGCGCGAAGGGACTGGACAACTTTCCCCGCGATGACTACGAGATAGCGAGCGAGATCGTCAAGCCGGACGCAATCCTCGTCCGCTCGCATGACATGCTCTCTATGAAGCTTGACGACACGGTGAAGGCCATTGCCCGTGCCGGTGCCGGGGTCAACAACATCCCGGTCAAGGACCTGGGGCAGAAGGGAATCGTCGTGTTCAACACGCCGGGCGCGAACGCCAACGCCGTCAAGGAGCTGGTGGTCCTTGCCATCCTGCTCGCCAGCCGTCCCGCGATTTCGGCCAACCGCTGGGTGGACACGCTCAAGGGCAAGGGGGCGGAGATTGCCGGCCTCGCCGAGAAGGGCAAGAAGAACTACATCGGCCAGGAGATAAAGGGCAAGACCCTCGGAGTCATAGGATTGGGGGCCATCGGCGCACAGGTCGCCAACATCGCCGTCGAGCTGGGGATGGAGGTCATCGGATATGACCCATATCTTTCGATTGACGCGGCATGGAGCCTGAACCATCAGGTCAAGCACGCGGAGACGCTGGACACCCTGCTCGCCAAGTCCGACTACATCACCGTCCATGTCCCGGAGACCCCTGACACCAAGGGACTTATCAATACGACGACGATAAAGAACATGAAGGACGGGGTGAGAATCATCAACATAGCCCGCGGAGGCCTCGTCAACAACGAGGACGTGCTCGAGGCCATCAAGTCCGGGAAGGTCGCCGGAATGGTGACGGATTTCGCGGCTGAGGAGCTCCTGGGCAACGAGAAGGTCATCTGCCTGCCCCACTTGGGCGCGTCCACACCGGAGGCGGAGGAGAACTGCGCTATCATGGCGGTAAAGGAGCTGCGGGACTTCCTGGAAGCAGGCAACATCGAGCATTCCGTCAACTTCCCCCGCACCCGCATGGACTGGGCGGTGCAGGCGGGCGGTACCAGGCTCTGCATCTCCAACCAGAACGTCGCGGGCGTTGTGTCCAAGTTCACGTCCGTGCTGGGCGAGGCAAAGTACAACATCGCCAGCATGATAAACCAGAACAAGCAGAACCTTGCCTACAACCTGATTGACGTGGACGGCAGGGTAGACGAGGCGACGATCGAGAAGCTCTCCAAGATCGAGGGTGTCATCAGCGTCCGCCCGATTTACCGCTGAACCCACAGGCAGAACGTGCAGCCCGTCGGGAACATACTGGAAATCCGTGACCTCTCGGCGGGCTACCGCTCCTCCGCCTTCCCCCTCAGAGGGAAGGGCGGAATCAAGACCATACTTCATGACATCAACCTGGACATAGGGCGGGACGAGTTCTTCGGCGTGCTGGGCGAAAGCGGATGCGGCAAGAGCACGCTCGCCAAGGCCGTCCTGGGGCTTCTGCCCCACAGCGGGAGCATAACGCTCGGCGGCTCCGTCCAGGCGGTCTTCCAGGATCCTCTCAGCTCTCTTGACCCCCGCCATACGGTGGGCTTTACCGTCGAGGAACCCCTTGCGGTGCTGCGCACGCTCTCCAAGAAAGAGAGGGAACTGAAGGCGGACGAGATGCTTGAGAAAGTGGGGCTGAATTCCTCCTACCGCAAGCGGCTCCCTGCCGAGCTTTCCGGAGGGCAGAGGCAGCGGGTGTGCATTGCCGCCGCCCTCGTGACCGAGCCCAAACTGCTTGTCGCCGACGAGGCCATCTCCTCGCTTGACGTAAGCGTGGGGGCGCAGATACTGAACCTCTTCCGCGAGCTGCACGAGCAGATGGAGTTTGCCATGATGTTCATCTCCCACAATCTGGACGTGGTGTACTACCTCTGCTCGCGGGTCGCGGTCATGCAGAAAGGCAGGATCGTTGAGTCCGGCCCGGTAGAGGACGTGTATGCCCGTCCCCAGTCCGGCTACACCCGCCAGTTGCTCGGCGGGTCCGGGCTTCCTCCCGGCAACTGAAGCCGATTTCAGTGAATTTTCCCCTTTTCCCCTTCATTTTTTCTGGAAAAGGGAGTATAATGTTCGTATTATGCGGGGGTTCCCCCGATATACGATATTATATGCTATTATCCATTATATAGTCATTATATAGTAGGAAACAGGAGGATATATGAAACTCACCAGGTTCATGGCAGCTTTTGCCGCACTCAGCCTGACGGCAATGTTCTCGGCGGCGGCCCTCGGGGTTGACGAGAACGAAATCCGCGTCACGGGGGATGTCGGGACGATTCAGTTCGAGAACTACACCGGCCCCCATACGGTCATAGAGACGGCGGACGCAATCACCGAAATCGGGCGCGGGCTGGGACGGCAGGTGTCCCGCAGCGTGACCAGGGAAGGATCGTTCAACCTGAACGGCAAGTATTCCATAATCCATGCCATAGACGAGAATGAGAAAGGCAAGTTCGACGCGGATATCCTTATCCTTAACCCGAACGCCTCAGTTGACCACATCAGGAACCTGCGCCGCATCATAGCGGGCTACCTTCAGGCGGCATACGGTTACAACAGCAATGACGCGACCACGATAGCGACCTTCGTCACCGTCTACAACGCGGTCTACCGGCAGAAGCTGGACGTGTTCCAGGACCGCTACAAGACGGTCGTCACCAAGAACCTTACCAAAGAGAAGTGCGGCCTTTCCACCAAGTGGAACGAATGGCCCGGCAACACCCAGATAGTCATACCGCTCAACGACGTGACGGGAGGCCTTTCCACCGTCGATACCTCCGTCATCAGCGACAGGAACGTCGTGGACAACATGCGGGAGGAGAACGACAAGGGCGTTGATGTCCGCCAGGACATGGTTGACATAAAGGAGCGCGAGGCTGAGCAGGCAGCTGACAAGGCTGCCGAGGCCCAGGAGAAGGCTGACAAGGAGAAGCAGAAGCTTGCCGAGCAGCAGAAAGCCGAGCAGCAGGCCCAGAAAGACGCGAGCAGCGCCCAGAAGAACGCGGACAAGGCTGATTCCGCTGCTGACGAGGCAAAGAAGAAGGCTGACGAGGCCAAGAAGCAGGCCGAGGAGGCCCAGAAGAAAGCTGACGAGGCTAAGAAGCAGGCCGGTGCGAACCCTGATGATGAGGCCGCTCAGGCCGCCGCAAAGAAGGCTGCCGAGGATGCCAAGAAGGCCGAGGATGCCAAGAAGAAAGCCGAGCAGGATGCCATAGCGGCCCAGAAGGCTGCCGACGAGGCGGCAAAGAAGGCCGAAGAGGCGGCAAAGAAAGCCCAGGAAGAGGCCGAGGCAACCGCAGCCCAGCAGGACAAGCTGAACGAGGCCGAGGCCGAGGTCAAGGAGCACCAGGACTTCGCCGACAAGAAGGAGTCCGAGGCCCAGACCGAGAGGACGGAGATAGCGAAGGACAAGCAGGCCCTGCTCGAGGAAGCCCTTGCCGTCGACGAGGGCAACTCCATCATCGGACTCAAGGTCGTCAACGAGACCAAGGACCTGAGCCAGATGGTCAAGGTCAGCATGGCGGACGGAAGCACGCTCAAAGTCTCCCCGGTCAACGTCGTCCACGAGAGGACGATCCTGCCGGTCGTCAGCCCTGTCATAGAGGATGCGAAGGAGTCCTCCGTGCAGACGAGCAGCATCTACTACGTGGCAATCTGTGGGGACGGCTCTGCGAGCGGTAACAATGCGGTCAAGCTCTGCCTGTTGGATTCCATGAACATGGAGATTCAGAAGGAAAGCAACGAGATGGTCGCCAATGACAGCGTCCTCGTCACCGACGGCAACGGCGGTTACTACTGCGTCATCCAGGACGGCTCCAACTATGTCGTCGCCAAGTACAACAAGTCGCTCCAGCTGCAGGTGAAGAGTCCTGTCGCGGTCGAGTCCAACACACCGATCGTCCTCTCCGAGAGGGGCATTGTCGTTGTCGCCGCAAGCGGCAGCATCGTCCTCTTGGACAACAGGAACCTGGACAGCAGCTTCTAGTTTTTTGGGGGAGCCCCCAAGCCCCCTCTTCCCGACGGCTGCCGGGGGGATATCCCCCCGGACTCCCCTATCAGGCTTCACGAGAAGGAATACGTTCCCCTTGCTGAGCAAGTTTCGGTGTTTCTACCGGCTGTTCATCCACTCCAGCACGTCGTTCATCACTTCATCCCGGTTTATCTCGTTCAGAAGCTCGTGCTTTGCCCCTTCGTAGAGCTTGAGGGTGACGTCGGCGAGGGGGAGCTTACGGTAGCACCCGTAGAGGGCACGGACGCTCTTGCCGTAGTCGCCGACGGGGTCGTCCGTCCCGGCGATTAGGAAGACAGGCAGGGACTTGGGGATGGCGGCGAGGCTCTTCTTCCGGTGGATGTAGCAGAGGCCCGACAGCATGTCCACGTAGAAGCCGTTCTTGCACTTGAAGGTGCACCATGGGTCGGACACGTACTTGGCGAGCAGCCCGGTGTCGCGGCTGAGCCAGTTGTCCCCATAGCTCCCCATCGTGAGTTTTCCGATCAGCGGGGAGATGTTCTTTTTGCCGGAGAAGGCCGTTATAGCCTTGATGATGAGGCTGCCGGGGTAGACGGAAAGACGGGGACCTGCCGACCCGCAGAGGATGCAGCCGTCAACGAGCTGTCCGTACCGCTCGATGAAGCACTGGGCGATGAACGACCCGAAGCTGTGCCCGAAGAGGAAGAGCTTCTTGCCGGGGTATTGCCCGCGCAGCATCCTGGCTTCTTCCATTATATCGTCTACTACGCGGAAAAAGCCGTCTTTGTCAGCCAGGTAGCCGAAGCTGCCCGTACCTTCCCTTTCCGCCCGCTCGGCGGTCTTGCCGTGCCCCCTGTGATCCTCGGCGAACAGGGCAATCCCCCTGGAATTCAGGAATTCCCCGAACGGGGCATAACGGAATGCGTACTCGGTCATCCCGTGGCTTAAAAGGACGAGGGACTGCACCCCGCCTTCGGGCAGCCAGCAGTGGAAGGCGTTCACGTTGCCGTCGCCCATCGTCAGTTCTTTGCACTCATAACTCATAGCGGGATTATAACACAAGATAATTCCAATAACAATAAGGAAATATGAATAACCGGCCGATATGTGCATAACATTATTTTCTTAAAATACTCAAAATATTTGTAACACTTTGCCCCGCAATGTCGTTATATTTCTTGATAACGAATTCAATTGCAAAAGATATATATGGAGGCTTTTGATGAAAAAAATATCCAACTTGCCCGTTAAGATTCTGGGAACCCTGTCCGTGGCGGCGGTTTCCTTCGCAATCCTCGCCTTCTCATGCAAGGCGAACAACGGTTCCGCCAACGTCGCCTTCGCCGAGAGCAAGGCTGTCAGCAAGAAGAACGCGGCACAGCTTTCCAGCAACTCCCTGGAGGTCGTCAAGTCCTTGCAGGAGGTCTTCCGCTCCATAAGCGAGAACGTCCTGCCCGCCGTCGTCGAGGTAGACGTGACGGAGAAAACCCAGGTCGCCGCGCAGAATCCCTTCAAGGACTTCTGGCCCTTCGGTGACGGCTGGCCCTTCGGTGGCAGCGGAGGCAGCACCGAGCCGCAGGAAATCGAGCAGGCAGCCCTCGGCTCAGGCGTGATAGTCCGCAAGTCAGGCAAGACCGTCTACGTGCTCACAAACAACCACGTCGCAGGCAGCGCGACGACGATCAAGATAAAGCTGAACGACGGACGTGAGTTCGACGGCAAGCTCGTCGGAGCCGATGAAAGAATGGACATTGCGCTCGTTTCCTTCGAGACCGGCGACAGCGACATCACGGTCGCCAACCTCGGCGACAGCGACTCGGTTCAGCAGGGCGACATCGTCCTCGCTTTGGGAAGCCCCCTCGGATATTTCGCCTCCGTCACGCAGGGAATCGTCAGCGCGACCGGACGCAGCGGAACCCAGATCGGATCCATCAGCGACTTCATCCAGACCGACGCTTCGATCAACCAGGGCAACTCCGGCGGCCCCCTCGTCAACATCTACGGCGAGGTCATCGGAATCAACACCTGGATTGCCTCGTCGTCCGGCGGAAGCCAGGGCCTCGGCTTCTCCATCCCGATCAACAACATCAAGACCGCGATCGACCAGTTCATCTCCAGCGGCAAGGTCTCTTACGGCTGGCTGGGCGTGAGCCTCCTGGAGCCGAGCGAGGAGTACAAGAGCGACCTGGGAATTCCCAAGAACCAGGCGGGATCCCTTGTGTCCGAGATTTTCATGAGCAGCCCTGCTTGGAAGGGCGGCATGCAGGCCGGTGACTACATCATCTCGCTCAACGGCAAGGACGTGAAGGGAACCGACCAGCTGGTCCGCGACGTTGGCAACCTGAGGGCGGGCGAGACCGCGAAGTTCACTGTCCTGCGCGGCAAGAACAAGGTGGAGCTTTCCGTAAAGATTGACGAGCGCAAGCAGGACGTTGCCGCCGACAACAGCAAGCTCTGGCCGGGATTCGTCGCCGCCCCGATCACCGAGGACGCGCGCAAGAAGCTCAAGCTTGACAAGAACGTCAAGGGTGTCATTGTGACGGGCATACAGGAGAAGTCCCCCGCCGCCGCCCTCCGACTTCAGAACGGAGACATAATCACCGCGGTCAACGACAAGAAGGTGACGACGACCCAGGAGTTCTATGAGGCGCTGGACACCAACAGGAACTCAACGATATGGTTCGACGTGTACAATGACGGCCACACGATAAGCACCGGCAAGTACAAGCTGAGCAAATAGGCCGGAAAAACAAAAAAAAATTCGGAAAAAACGCAGGATTCTTGTAACCCTGCGTTTGTCCGTGGGTTTGTTTAGTGAAAGGCAAGAGAAAAGAGCAGCTCTTCCGTCCTGAGAAACTCCTTGAAGAACAGCTTTCAGAGTGGTAACTGAAAGCTGTTTTTTTATGTACCGCCACAAACAAGCGGAACCGCCAGTTGCAACAAGTGCCGCACTCGCTTGTCCTTTTCCCCCTTTTCGCATATAATCTTCCCACTATGAGCGAACGAAACACAAACGAACTGTGCCACTGGGCGGACCAGATGGCGGACAAAATCATAAAGACACGGGGCGACCTGCCCCTCTACACCTGCGCCTCTGGAATTACGCCGAGCGGCACCGTCCACATCGGCAACTTCCGCGAGATAATGACCGTGGACCTCATCGTGCGCGCCCTGAACGACCGGGGCAAGAAGACCCGCTTCATCTACAGCTGGGATGACTACGACGTGTTCCGCAAGGTTCCCGCCAACATGCCCGACCCGGACACGCTCTCCAAATACCTCCGCTTCCCCATCACGATGGTTCCGGATACGACCGGCCGCAACGAGAACTACGCCCGCCATCATGAAGTTGACATAGAGCAGGAGTTGCCCCGCGTGGGAATCCACCCGGAGTTCCTCTATCAGGCCAGCCGCTACCGGGCGAACCGCTACGCCGAGGGCATGAAGAAAGCGATGCAGGAGCGGGAGCTGATCAAGTGGTGCCTGAACTGCTACCGCGATGACGAGCACAAGATGAAGGACAGCGACGCATACTGGCCCGTCTCTGTCTTCTGCTCCAAGTGCAACAAAGATACCACCCGCATAACCGGTTACGACGGTGAGTACGGCATCTCATACGAGTGCGACTGCGGCAACAAGGAGACCGGCGACCTGAGGACCGAGAAGGGCTTCAAGCTGGGCTGGCGCGTCGACTGGCCCATGAGATGGAACGAGGAGAAGGTCATCTTTGAGCCGGGAGGAAAAGACCACATCAGCCCGGGCGGAAGCTACGACACAGCAAAGCTCGTCAGCAAGAAGGTCTACGGCTGGGACGCGCCGATTACGATGAAGTACGACTTCGTGGGCCTCAAGGGGCTTCCCGGCAAGATGTCCTCTTCCAAGGGCAAGGTCATTGCCCTGCCGGACGCGCTCGCCGTCTACCAGCCGGAGCTGCTCCGCTACATCTTTGCGGTCAACAAGCCCGACCATGAGTTCGCCATCAGCTTCGACATCGATGTCATCACGATGTACGAGGCTTACGACCGCACGGAGCGGATTGCATGGGGAGTGGACAAGGCCAAGACCGACGACATCTACCGGCACGAGAAGAGGGTCTACGAGCTGGCCCAGGTACAGCCCGGCATGCCCGCCGAAATGCCCTATCAGATTGGCTTCCGCCTGCTGACCACCCTCCTTCAGACCTATTCGGGCGACATAGACAAGGTCATCGCATCCCTGGGCGACGTGAAGCCGTCACAGGAGGAATGCCTGCGCCGCCGCTGCACCTGTGCCTGGTACTGGGTCACGGAATGTGCCCCTGACGAATTCCGCTTCTCGCTCAAGCTTGACGGCAGCAAGGCGGAGCTTTCCGACAAGGAGCTTGAGGCCGTGAAGAAAATCCGCGACGAGCTTCTTCCCGTCATGGACGAGTGCCAGACTGACAAGGATTTGCAGCAGAAGGTCTACGACATAGCGACCGGGCTGGGCATGGAAAGCAAGGCCCTCTTCACTGCGATGTACCATGTCCTGATAGGAAAGGACCAGGGGCCGCGCCTGGCGAGCTTCATGCGGATAATCGGGAAGGAAACGCTGGGGAAAATCCTCGCGGCTTACTGATACTCTATGAGTTGCAGGGGGCGGACTCTTCGGGGGGCGTCCCCTCGTCCGTAAAGTTTTCGGCAAGGTCTTTCAACGTCGTTCCGTCCAGGTAGTCGTTGATTACCTTATCCAGCCCCTCCCAGAACGACAAGGTGGGACAACTGGTCTTGCGGGGACAGCTGTTGACCTTTTCGGCAAGGCAGGCGACCGGAGCCATGTCGCCCTCCGTCACGCGGAGAATTTCACCGGCGGTATACTCCTCGGGCTTGCGGGCAAGCTTGTAGCCGCCGGACGGCCCGCGCACGCTCAGCAGAAGGCCGAACTTGCTCAGGAGCGATGTAATCTGCTCCAGGTACTTGACGCTTATCCCCTGCCTCTGGGAGACATCCTTAAGCGTCGTGTACTCCGGGCCGTCATGCCGGGCCAAATCTATCATGAAACGGAGAGCATAGCGCCCCCTCGTGGAAATCCTCATCTTGTTCCCCTATTTCCTACTATTGAAATATACTATATTACTATAACGCAGGAACGCAGATTTGTCCAGTCACAGAGCAGTTTTTTCTTTTCTGCCTCTTGACATTTTTTTTTGTTTCTTCTATTATATTCTCATCACGTACGACGCTGGGTAGAGCAGTTGGCAGCTCGTCGGGCTCATAACCCGGAGGCCGCAGGTTCAAGTCCTGCCCCAGCTAAAAAAAATGCCCCGCCCGTTGGCGGGGTGTTTTTTTGGGCAGGACTTGAACGGTAGCCTGCGCCGACCAGGGGGAGGAGCAAGCAGGCTACCGCGGCCCGTAAGGGCAAGTCCTGCCCCAGCTAGAAAAAAGCCTTATCACGTACGATAAGGCTTTTTTGTTTTAAACCGCATCAGGTCAATACGAGATGCAGGACTTGAACCGGAGTGAGCGCCCGTAGCAACGGGAACCTATCAATAACTATTGACAATAACGAACAACTAATCTATTTTTGATACTTAAGATGTCAGCATTACTTTTTCTTCAGAAACTGCGAGAATATATCAACGGTCAGTGGAATGATCTTTTTCTCTTTATTACAACGCTCGGTGAGCCAATAATAACATTTCTTTTTTTAGGATTTGTTTATTGGTGCGTCAGTAAAAAAACCGGTCTTTTAATGGCAGCCACTGCAGGAATTTCATGCGTATATTCGCATGTATTCAAATATATATTCAAAGTGCCGCGGCCGTGGATAAAGGATCCTGCCATTAAGCCGCTTGAAAAGGCACTCGCAAACGCGGGAGGATTCTCCTTTCCCAGCGGACATTCTGCAAGGGCAGGAGCAGTCTGGGGAACTTTTGGCATAGGAAGCTATAAGGAATCCAAAAATCAGACGCTGCTGCTTACAGGGATTTTTATCAGTCTTGCAGTGGCATTTTCCAGACTCTTCCTCGGCGTTCATTCCATAAAGGATGTATGTATCGGACTGTTGATGGCATACACGATCTGCCTTGCCAGCATTTTTTTGGTTGCCTGGTCCGAAAAGGGGAAAAACAGGGACATACTCATTTCTGTCCTTATGATTTTCCTCTGTTTTATGCCCATGTTGAAATTCGGCTGTATATCTACGGTCGGGTTCGGC
>JAFSSU010000312.1 GCA_017450845.1 Treponema sp. | reverse complement strand
GAGGTAAGGTCAAGAAGGTAGCGGAAATCCACTGAAATCAAATTCGGGCCGAACCTGTAGCCGATGCCCGCGCCAACAATCGCACCGGGAATGAAATTGACCTTGGTACTTACCGTCATGCCGTCCTCGGCGTTCACCCCCGAGAACGTCTCCTGCCCGGCCTCGGCCCCGTTGACGTAGGTCGTCGCCGTGCACGAGAGCTCGCCGCAGGACCAGGACATCGCGTCGAACGGGAAAGACAGGTTCGCGCCGATGAAGGGAGACACGGACAGATTGTCGGTCAGGAAAAGCTCATAGCCCGCAATGACGGGAATATCGATGGAATTGTAGGCGAGCTGCCCGGAAGTCTCGTACTTGTACTCCGTCCTGACGGAATCCTTCCCGGACATACGCTCGTCCCTGTCGGAATCGGACCACCTGAACCCGATCTGATTGCGGGTAAAGCCGACCTCGGGCTGTATGAACAGTCCGGGGAAAGCCTCAAACCCTATGCGGGCCGTTATCGAGCCTCCGAAAAGGAAGCTGCTGAGAACGTCAACGTCATCGACCTTGAACTCATCGGTCACGTCACCGGAGAACGTGGTCCCGAGGCCGAGGCCGAACGACCCCCTCGTTCCGATACCAAGCGAATTCTGGGCAGAAACCGCAACCATCATGCACGCCGAGACGGCGAGCGCAGAAAACCTCTTCATAAAAACCATAAAAAAAACCTCCAAAAAAAATCAATCGATGAACAATACGGAACAAAAAAAACGCAAAGAAAAAGACCGAAACCCTAAGACATGGCCAAACCTCCGAAAATCCCGGTGACGGGCTCCCGTCACAGAAGCCTTGTATAGGCGGGAAGGAAATCGTCCCTTATCCGCCTGACCTTGGTAAACGGAAGCGCACCCTGCCTCACCGCCCTGATGTCATCAATAAGGTTCCTCGCCGAAGCGAGGAGCGAGGACGCGAGGTATCCCATACCCTCGCCCGCAAGGCTGTTCGAGGCGCGCTGGGCAAGGAACTCAAGGGAGGAAAGCTCCCCCTCCGATATGTCCCTCACCGGCTTCCCCGAAATCCTCTTCTGCTCCGAATCGAAATTCCTTATGACTTCTTTAGTACCCATGAACATAGTCGCCATAACGTCACCCCACCATCCCGGAGCGGACGATACCGCCCTGCTGTGCGGCACGGCGACCCTGCCTCGGCATAAGGTCGTCATACCTGATATGCTTCGCGTCAAGGATCTGCGTCACAAGTTCCCTGCCGGAATTCCTGCCGTACCGCGCCTCAAGCGAGTCAAGGATCGAATGATCCTCCGCCGACGTGGTTATGATGCCCAGCTGGAGCTTGTCGAGGTTCAGCTGGAACACGCGCGTGCCCTGCGCGGACTTGTACATATAATCGCGTTTCTTGAGCATCGCCGCCGTGTTCGCAAGAAGGGCAATCTCCGAGTCCTCAAGGCCGAACGCCCTGTAGGACGCGACGAGCGCCCCGGTCGTAGCCTGGTCGTCGGGAAGGTAAATCTTCGACGCGCACTGCTGTATGATGGTCTTGCCGATAGGGGAGTCCGCCGCGTCGGCGACCTCCTGCGTGGCGAAAACGACGAAAACGTGCTTCTTGCGGAGCGTCTTGAGCCAGTCAACGAGCTTCCTCGCGAAGACCGGGTTCTTGAGGAACAGCCAGGCCTCGTCAAGGATGAGCATCGTAGGGCGGCCCGTGAAGCGCTTCTCGCACTCGCGGAAAAGGTACATCAGGGCGGGCGTGACGGCTGCGCTGCTCATGTTCATGAGGGCTCCCATCTCTATCATCGTCCAGACCTTGATGGGCACGTTGGCCGCCCGCGAATCAAAGATATGCCCGTACTGGCCGTTGATGGTGTACACCTCTATCGCATCGGCGATGTCGTTGTTGTGCGACACCGGGTCCTGATAGTCCACGTACTGCATGAACGAGGTCAGGTCGCGCGACGTCACGGGTTTAGTCGAAAGAAGCTTCACCGCGGCATAGACCGCCTTCCGGATGGCCGGGGTCGGCTCAAGCTTCTGCTCCATGAGCAGGGCCTCGATGAAGTCGGCCGCCCACCTCTGGTCCTCGGGAGTATCCAGCTCCGCGAGGGGCTGGAAGGTCGTCTCGTCAGCGCCCGGCTCAAGGTAGCTGCCGCCCACCGCCATGGTGAGCCCGCGGGCGGAGCGGTCCTTGTCGAATATGATGACCTGGGCCCCGGGATACTTGAGGAACTGGACCTCAAGAAGGCCGAGCAGCGTGGACTTTCCCGCGCCCGTAGGACCGCTTATCCACGTATGGCCGACGTCCTTCAGGTTCAGGTTCAGGAAATACGGTATGCCGAACTCCGTCCCGCACACGAGGTGGGGGAGGGCACGCCCGCATATCTCGCCCATGAAGTCGTTGCTCGAAAGCCCGCTCCAGATGGAGCTGGACGGCACGACATGCGAGAGGTTCGTCGTTGATATGAAAAGGCTCCGCGCGTCGGCATAGATGTTCCCCGGCTGCATCGCGAGGAACGCCTGGAGGGCATTGTGCGTCTCCTCCTTCGCGGAAAAACCGAGCCCCTGTATGAGGCCCATTATGTACTTCGCCTTCTCCTCGGCCGTGTCAAGGTCCTCGTCGAACACCATGACGTTCGAAAGATAATCGCCGAAACCGATGTTCCCCGAATAAAGCTCGGCCTTCGCCTCGCCCGCATCGGCCTCCTGCCTGAGGGCGGCGGAATCCACGCGGTCGCTCTCGATATGGGCGAACGACTCGAGTATCATCTGCCCGAGGCTCTTCCTCGCGCCATGGAAACGCTTGACGGCTGAGTCTATGCGCTTGGAGGCATCCTCGCGCGAAAGGCACATGAAGCGCGTGCTCCAGCGGAGCTGGCAGTCCGCCTTGTTGAGAACGTCGAACATCGCGGGGAAAGTCGAGGTCGGGAATCCCATCACGGTGACGACCGGGATATAGCTGTTGCCGAGCTTCATCGGCATCGAGGTCTCAAGATCGGAGTCCGTGACAATCTTGTCCCAGAACACCAGGTACTCGGGCAGGAACCTCCTTCCCCAGTCAAGCGAGCAAGAGGCATGGCAAAGGGAGAAAAGCCCGTTGGAATTAAGCTTCTCCACGCTCATGACCGTCTGAAGGACGGAGACCGCCTTGTCCGTGGACGTCGTGAAGTCCTGTACCTGGACCCTTATCATCTCGATGTTCTTGGACTTCTTGTCGGTCATGTTCTCCGACTTGTAGAACGCGGACGCCCCCTTGCTCTCCAGCTCGCTCTCAAGCTCCTTCGTGAATATGAGGAAATACCTGTTCTCATAGAACGAGGCCTGCTTCATCTGCGTGAAATTCCGCGCGCGGTCATCCTCGACGAGCTGGCCGGCAAGCTTCGTGAATTTCCCGCGCGGATAGCTGTTGTTGAGCCTCCTCTGGAGCTCGAACTGGACGGTCCACCCGGTCCCCAGCTGGGCGACCGTATTGTTGAACTGGGCCGCGACCGAGGCGATCTTCGCCTCCGTGACGCTCCCGATGTCCGGGGCGACAAATTCATAGGCCGAGCACAAGGCCCCGCCCTTTATCAGGACGACGCCCTCGGCAATCGATATCTCCCACGGGCAGAGCCCGGAGAGGGGCGACCCCTTCTTCTTGTAATACTTGAAATCCAAGGGCTTGTTGAAAGCCATAAAAATCCTCCCTGATTCCCTGCCCGAAGGCTCAGCCCCAGTACAAATCCCGGTAGCTCATGTTCTGGAACATGAATTCGAGCGTCATGTTGTCCTTCTTGCACACCTGCCTGCATATAAGCAGCAGGAGAACCCCCAGGAGCACGCAGGGAGCCCCGAGAAGCGCCATCATCAGGACGGTGACCATCATGATGACGCAGAACACAGTGGTCCCGATGCCGAACATCACGTTCTTCTCCATGAGCGAGACATGCACCGGAGCCGAATAATTCTCTTCCATGAAAAATCCTCCTCAAAAAGAGGGGAGGGGAGGCGGATACCCCCGGTCCCCTCCCGCCGACGAAAAAATCAGCCAAGCGGGAAAAGCCCCGGGGCAACCAAAGCTCCCAAAGCCTTCGCGTTGTCAATGACGTAGGACGCCAAATAGTCAGATGCCGAGGCTTTCTGCCCCTTGAAGAAGAAACCGACGATGCTCGTCGCGCCGAGGATACCCGCGGTGCCGATGACCCACGGGAGGACCTTCTTTATCATGCCTCCCTCGCCCTGGGCGTTGCCGAACGCGATGACGCCGAACTCGATGCAAAGCGCGAGCGCAAGCAGGGCCTTGAGCCACCTCGCGTTGATAAGATTGATAATCTTGTCGCCCATGCTGTCAAGAACAGCAATGGTATCCCCATCAGCCGCGAAAATCGGCGACGCGAAAACCGCGCACAGGACAAGGGCCATGACAAGGAACTTCGCCATGCGGGACCTGCCCGAAACAGCCTTCCCGGAAAGAACCGTGCCGGCAGACGCGCCGCCACCCAAAACTGCGGAAGATTTTCCGTCACCAACAGAACCGAAAATTTTCATGTGCTGCACCTCCATATAAATGCATGCAAAAATTGATATACCATCATCCCGCCATACGGCGGCACGATTTCCAAAATTACAAGGACATGGCCATTATCCGCCTGTCCGTCTCCTCGGTTATCTCCTGCATCTCGTCCATCCGGATTCCCTCCTTGGTCCTCCGAAGATGAACAACAAGCTGGACAACCTCGCTCAAGTGGTTCACCGTGTCGAGGCCGCCCGCATGGTCGGCCATCTCCCTCATGCGCATGATCGCCGCCTTGACGCTGTTCGCATGGAAGGTCGTGACGTTCCCCGAATGCCCGGTCTTCCACGACTCAAGCAGGGCGGTGAGCACGTCGCCGGTCCTGACCTCGCCGAAAATAATCCGGTCCGGCGTGAAGCGCAGGGACTCCTCCACCGCACGGCAGGCATCGTGCTTCGCGACGCAGAGCATGTTCCTGTACTCCGCGACGCACTGGAGCTCAGGCGTATCCTCAACCACATAGAAATGGTCGCGGGGCGTAAACTCGCACATCTTCTTGATGACCGCGTTCGTACAGGTCGTCTTGCCCGAGCCGGTCCCCCCGCACACCAGTATGTTCTTCCTGTCCTCTATGGCCTTGCAGAGCCAGTCGTACTGCTTGCGGGTCATCTGCCCATTGGAAAGGTACTCCTCAAGGGAATATATCTCTTCGGGCCTCTTCCTTATCTCAAGGATTGGCCTCACCGACACGGGCGGCAGTATGCCGGTCATACGGGCCTTGTACTTGGGAACCAGTGCCTCCAGGATGGGAAATCCCGTCCACGAGTTGAGCGGCTTCCCCGTAACGGAGGCACACGCCTTGATGATCCTCTCCACGACGAAATCCGGCAGGACCATCCCGGTGAAGTCCCTCGGATGCGCGAAGCGGGACACGATGACCTGGCCCGTGTCGCCGACAGACACGTCCGTAACGTCCTTCTCGTCAAGGAAGGGCGTAAGGTCGCTCATATCGCCGTCGAGCAGGTTGGATATCATGCGGTCGCGCTGCTCCTCCTCGGCGGTCTTCCTCCGCTCCTTCGGAACAAGGGGCTTGCGCGCCGGGGCAGCCTGGGCCTTCCCCTACGGGGGATGAAGCTCCGTCCCCGGTCGGAGTCGTATGTCCGTGCCCGGAAGCTTCAGCTCCTGGCCCTGCCTCTGCTGCATAAGGCTCGGAAGCGGCCTCGGATGGATGGCGGGCCTTCCCTGCGCCTGCATCTGGGGCTGCCGTTTCTGCTCGGTCATACGGCCTCCTCCTTCCCCTCGGGAACATCATGGTTCTGCATGTCCGCAAAATTCGCGAGTATGCCCCGCCTCACGGACTCATCGCCGACGAACTTCCTCGTGAAGAGCTCCATCACGCGGTCGGCGTTCTTCCTCCGGACGGTCCCCCTCGCAAGGAGGTCCTTGTCCTTCGTGTACTCCTCGGTGGCGAACTCAAGCGAGCAGTCGTTCCCGAACGCTATGAAGAACGTGTAGATGAACGAGTGCAGGAGGTTGTAGCAGAGCGTCGATACGTCGCCGAGCCTCCGCACGTCGGAATGGAGCCTCGACTGGGAGGCCATCATCTGCCTCGTCACGTCGATGTCCTTGTCCACGTAGTCGGAGACTATGTTCGCCACGAGGGACGACTGGCTCACGCCCTCGCGCAGGGCGCAGGCCCTGAGCTTGTCGCGGAGCTCGCGCGTCATCCTGACAGACACGTGCACGTCCTTCCTGAAATCGTCCGGGAGGATACCGCCCTTTCTCATGCGGCCCCTCCTCCGGAGCCGGGATTCCCGGCCCTGCCCTCACCCTGAGGGGAGGAGAAATCCAGGACTTTCCGAAGAAGGCTGCCGTTGAGCCTCACGGCCTCGCGGAGCTCCGTCATGTCATGGCGGAGCGCCGACTGGAAGTCCGCGAGCTGCGCCACCAGGTCAGCCCCGTCATCCTCCGGTTTCATGTCCGCATAGCTCGCGGCCACGTTCACGACGAAATTGGAGACGGACATCCCGCTCTTCCTCGCGCAGGCAGATATCCTGTCATGCTGCCCCCGGGTCATCCTTACGGACGTCTGCACGTCCTTCCTGTCCTCGTCGGGCTTCCTCATCCCTGCCTTCATACAAGGTCCTCCTCCGGAAGCGGGTCTGCGGACCCGTCCTTGTCCTGCGTCTCAAGGAAGCCGATCACGTCGTCAAGGGCCTCGGAATCCTCCCCCGCGAACAAATCGGGGTCGTCCTCGATGTTGGCGTCGTTCTCGATGACCGGCATGTTGTCCCAGAGGGCCTTCTCCCTCGCGGCCTCCTCCTTGCGCCTCTTGACCGAGGGAAGACCCGCGCACTCGGCATAAAGCTCCTTTATGGAGGGGGACTTCCCCTTGTAGGGCATGTAGCGGTCGGTGAAACGCTTGTCCATGTAATAGACGACCTTCTCGCCGATGTACGGCTGCATGCCGTGGACCATCAGGAGGAACTTGTCGCCGTCAAGCCTCGCTATGTCGGCCGCGTCGAGCAAGTTCCGCCCGAAGTCGTTGTCGCTGAAATTGAGGCCCTGGCTCTGCGACAGGCTCTGCCTGCCGCTCCGGGACACCTTGCCCTGCGTGACGGACTCCTGCCCGATCTTCTTGGAATAAATCTCCGCGTCGTTTATGTTTCCCGGCGCGAACACTATATGGACAGGGCAGTGGTCGAGGAACGGCTGGTTCTGGCCGTACCTGTCTATGAGCTGGTTCAGGGCCTGGCATACAATCAGGAAAAAAACGCCGTAGCCGCGGAGGACTCCCATGACCTCCGCTATGTCCGGGAAGCACCCGAGGATCGGGAACTCGTCCAGAAGGAACAAGATGTTGTGCTTGAGCTTCACCTCGCCGAACTGCGTCTCGCCCTCGGAGAACTTCTTCAGCATGAAGCTTATGAGCAGGCGGAACACCTGCGCGATGCGCGTGACGTCGGAATACGGGACCGTGAGGTAAAGGGAAATCGGGTCCTCGGAATGGATGAAGTCCTCTATCTCGAAGTCGCAAGCGCTCGTGGCATAAGCAATCTGCGGGTCGTTGAAGAGCGAGAGCTTCGCGCGGACGGTGGCATAGGTGGAGCCGCGCTCCTTCGCGTTCTGCGAGAGGGACGACTGGGCCGCGAGCTTTATCTTCACGTCAGGGTCAGCCGCCGGACACCTCATCCCTATGAGCCCGTTCTCGACTATCTTGCCGTCCTTGTCCCTTTTGATGAACTCGGCCCCGCGCCTGCCGCCCTCAAAAATCATGTTCTCGTAATACTGCGGGCGGTTCTGGTACATCTGGGGCGTAATCACATAAAAATGCCTGGACTTGATCATCTCAAGGCACTGCCTCTTGCCGAGCTCGCCGTTCGCGTCCCCGTTGCCGCCCTCAAGGGCCTCCGTGTCTATGTCGGTGAGCCAGTGGAGCAGGCCCGCGAGGCTCTTGTCCTCATAATCACCGAACCTTATATGAAGGAGAGCGCCCGTGACAAGGTCCTTGGCCATGTTGGAGAAATATTCCGACGCCTCGTCCTTATTGCCGCCAGTCTTCTCCTGCGCGAATATGATGGAGGCTATCTCGGACGCATCGCGGAAGGCATACTCATCCCCGTCGCGTATGGCCATGACGGGATTGAAGCGCAGGGTATCATAGGAGCAAGGGGCAAATTTGAGCACCCTGCTGAACGTGCGCCTCCACCCGGAGGTGAGGGAATAGTTCTCGCCCTTGGGATCGAAGATTATCATGGAATGAGGGTAGGAAAGAAGCGTCGGGATTATGACGGACACGCCCTTGCCGCTTCCTGTCGGGGCAAGCAGCAGCGTGTTGACCGTGCCGCCGTGGCACACGAGACGCGCGGGCTTGACGAGCTTCATCTGGATGGACGAATTCTTCTGCTTGTTCGCAAGGACCTTCGCGGACGCAAGCTCGCCGCAGACGACGCCCTCCTCCTTGAGGAGGCCGTTCTCCTTGAGATCCCTGGTATCCGCGAACCTCGCCGTGCCGTGCAGGTTCTTGTTGCCATGATACATCCTGTCAAGGACGATGTTGAACGTGATGGCAAAAGCCAGCGCAAGGAGCCCGAACACGAGTATCCAGACACCGCTGTTGACATAGAGGTTGAGATATCCCGGCTTGTCGTATGTCTTGAACATGCCGAGGAAATAGTAAAGGGGATTGTAAACAGGCTGTTTCCCTATACGGAAAAGCGGAGAGCCGATGGATGCGTCGCCGTGCACCCAATTTCCGTACAGGGTCGCGGACACGAAAAAGCCCGCGGCGAATACCTATACCGGGACGAAAATCCTGATCCAGTCAAGCTGGTAGCCGTAGGACTTTCCGCCCCCGGCCTTCATGTAATCGGAACTACGAGCCATAGCACTGTCCTCCCGTCACGGAGGCCGCACCGCGGCTCAGAATGCAATTAATATATGAGAAAAAAAACTGCCCCTACAAGGGAGTATAGACATCAGCCTTCATAAAATCGAATGTACCACAACCCGGAAAAAAATGCAAGGAAAAAAAGCAAAAAAAATAAAAAAAATTAAGCATCCGCAAGCGAAGCAAAAAGAAACGTGTTTCCCGCTTGCCGAACCGGATTGAACGTAATATAATCAGGGGTATGGCAGAAGAAGGCGAAACCATAGTGACGAGCAGCCCGGTGGGGCAGCAGCTCAACGAAATAAAAAAAAATGAAATCTCGTACCTCGTGTTCGACAAGCAGAGGATCGAGCTTGCGGCCAAAATAACGCTGGGCCGGGCCCCCGGAAACGATGTCGTCCTGAACAACAGGCTCGCGAGCCGCCGTCACTGCGTCATCCAGAAGATAAAGGATGACTATTTCCTGAAGGACGATGGCTCCACCAACGGGACTTTCCTGAACGGGACCCGCATCCCGCCGGAGAAATACGTCAGGCTGAACGCGGGCGACAAGATAGCCGTCGGAGGCTCGACAATCGTGATGTC
>JAFSSU010000311.1 GCA_017450845.1 Treponema sp. | reverse complement strand
TGACCTTTTCCATAGAGTTGTCGTTCCTGTCGCGGCTGCGCATCCCCACAGTCAGAGCCGCAGACAGTATCACCGATATAACGATACCAAGAAGAGCTATCACTTTTTATCCCCACCCACTAACTATGCATTATAGCATTAGCACTAAATTATAGCATACTTGAGCTTTTTTTGCTAGTTTTTTGCTAGTTTAAAACAATATTTTTCAGCTGCCGGTAGCTGGAGAAGGAGATGTCCGCCTCCGGGCACTTTATCCCCAGAAGCTTCCTGAAGCCCTGCATCAGGTAGGCGGTCTTCATCCCGTAGCCCTTGGCCCCGCGCACGTCATATTTTATGCTGTTGCCCACGTAGAGGATTTCCGCCGGGGCGACCCCCAGCTTTTTGGCGAGTATGCCGAAAGGATAGACGGAAGGCTTGAGCGCGCCGGATTCCTCGCTGCCGATGCACACGTCGCAGAGCGTGCGAAGGCCCCAGAGCCGGCCCTTCTGCTCCGGCGGGAAGTCCGACATAATCCCGATTTTAAGCCCGGCGGACTTGAAGGCGACGAGGGTCTGGTACACGTCGGGGAATGTCTTTATCTTGAAGAAGTAGGGCTTGAGCCCCTCGTAGCAGACTTCGTTTATGAGGAGCTTGGCATAATCGCTCTCGCAATCCAGCTCCTTGGCCAAAAGCCGGGCCTGGTACTCAAAGAAATCCGGCAGGGGGGCGGTCTGGTGCAGGACCTTGCGGACCTTGTTGTACTTGAGGAAGAAGCGCAGATGGCGCACAAAATAGAAGGCTATCCGTATATAGAGCCGCCAAGATGGGTAGAGGGTCCCGTCAATGTCAAACGCCACCGCCTTAATGCCTGCGTACATTCAGTTGTCGTCCTCCCGCTCGCGAAGGACCGCAAGGAAGGCGGACTGGGGCAGCTCCACCTCGCCCGCAAGGAACATGCGCTTCTTACCCGCCTTCTGCTTTTCGAGCAGCTTGCGCTTTCGCGTCACGTCGCCGCCGTAGCACTCGGCAAGCACGTCCTTGCGCACCGGGTTCACCGTCTCGCGGGCTATGATCTGGCCGCCGATCGCGCCCTGTATGGCAATCTTGAACTGCTGGCGGGCAATCTCGCCCTTGAGCCGCTCGCAGACGGTCTTGGCGCGGGCAACGGCAGAAGGACGGTAGCACAGGGCCGCCATCGCATCGACAGGCTTGCCGTTTATGAGGATGTCCACCTTCACGAGGTCGGTCGCCCGGTAGTCGGTCAGCTCGTAGTCAAAGCTCGCGTAACCCCGGCTGAAGGACTTGAGCTTGTCGTAGAAGTCAAAGAGGACCTCGGAAAGCGGCATGTCGTAGGTAAGCTCCACCCGCTTCTCGTCCAGGTACTGCATGTTCTTCTGGTTGCCCCGCTTCATCCGGCAGAGCTCCATGATGGAACCCAGGTATTCGGAGGGGGTGATGATGCTCGCGTCAATGTAGGGCTCCTCGGCGGCCTCAATCTTGCCGTCGGGGAAGTCCGCCGGGTTGTCGCAGTAGAACCAGTCCCTGCCGGGAACCTTGAGCCGGTAGCGGACGGACGGGGCGGTGAAGATGACCGCCTGGTCAAAGTCCCTCTCAAGCCGCTCCTGTATTATCTCCAGATGGAGCAGGCCCAGAAAACCGCAACGGAAGCCGTTGCCGAGCGCAAGGGAGTTGTCCTTTTCCCACACGAGAGAGGCATCGTTGAGCTTGAGCTTTTCCATGCTCTCCTTGAGCTCCTCGTAGTCGTTGGAATCTATGGGATATATGGAAGAGAATACGACGGGCTTGACCTCCTTGAAGCCCGCCAGAGGCTCCGGGGCAGGGTTCGCGGCGTTGGTGATCGTGTCGCCGACGCGGACTTCGCTGATCGTCTTCATGCCCGCGATAATGTAACCCACGTCGCCCGCCTCAAGCACGCCGGTCTGCTCGTACTTTATCTTGAACACGCCGATCTGCTCGGCCTTGTAGTCGGCATTGCGCCCCATCAGGCGGATGACGTCGCCTTCCTTGACACGGCCCTGCATGACGCGGATGTGGACGACGACGCCCCGGTACTCATCGTAGTGGCAGTCAAAGATAAGGGCCTGAAGCGGAGCCTCCGCATCGCCCTCGGGCGGCGGAAACTTCTGGACGATCGCCTCCAAAAGCTCGTCCACCCCCTGCCCCGTCTTCGCGCTGACCAGCACGGCATCGGCGGAATCCAGCCCCAGGTCGTGGTCTATCTGCTTTTTCGTGGACTCAACGTCCGCGCTCGCCAAATCTATCTTGTTTATGACCGGCACGATCGTCAGGTCCTGCTCCAGGGCCAGGTACATGTTGCTGACGGTCTGGCTTTCCACCCCCTGGGTCGCGTCAATCAGCAGGAGCGCCCCCTCGCAGGAGGCGATGGCCCGGCTCACCTCATAGGAGAAGTCCACATGCCCGGGCGTGTCTACGAAGTTCAGCTCGTAGTCGTGTCCGTCCCTGGCATGGTAGGGAATCGTGACGGCCTGGCTCTTTATCGTGATGCCCCGCTCCCGCTCAATGTCCATGCTGTCAAGGATCTGGTCCTTCATCTGACGGTCGTCGATTATCCGCGCCTTCTGAATCAGGCGGTCGGCGAGCGTGGACTTGCCGTGGTCAATGTGGGCGGTAATGCAGAAGTTCCGCTTGTATTTCAAATCTGTCATATAGAATCCTTATTCATGCCGAAAGCCTGGCAGGGCGGCGCTTTGCGCCGGGCCGGGCGTTTCCGGGATTCCCATAGCCTACAGGATTTTGCGGAAAAAAGCTAGGGGCAGGGAGCACGGGTACAGACAGCTGTACAGGCGTAAAGCGGTCGCTTTTACCCGTTAAAGCGGCAACTTTACGGACGTAAAACAGCAGCTTTGCAACATTAAAGCAGCCGCTTTACAACATTAAAACAGCCGCTTTTCAATCTTAAAGCAGTAACTTTACGGGCATAAAGCAGTCGCTTTACGTCCCCCGCCCGCATGCATCCCAAAAAACAAGCCCCCTCACACCCGGCGGCAGGAGAACATGGCCACAGCCCGCCGGGCGGCTTCGTCCTCGCTGACCCGCCCCGCCTCCACATCGCGCTCAAGCTCACGGAATTTGCCCCTCATGCGGCGGCGGGTACGGGCAAGCAGCAGGATGCGATGGTCAGTGATGCGCCAGCCCAGAAAGGGAACGCCGTCAGAGCAGCGCCCGACCACGGGCGGCTTGAGGGCAAGGCGGAGCTGCCCCTCACAGAAGGAGACCACCGCCTCATACATAAGGCGGGCTTGGGCACGGCTGTCCGCAAACAGCAGCATGTCGTCCATGTAGCGCACGTAGCCGCAGGGGTGTAGCTGCTCCAGTATGTAATGGTCAAGCGGCGACAGATAGAGGTTGGCAAAGAACTGGCTGGTCAGGTTGCCGATGGGCAGCCCCCGCTCCCCGTTCAAGCCGCTGCCGACCCCTCCGGAAGAGTATCCGTCAATCACCGCGAACAGCAGCCCAAGGCAGCGGCCGTCCTTGATTATCCTGCACAGCTGCCGCTTAAGCTCCAGATGGTCAACGGAGTCAAAGAACTTGCGCACGTCGAGCTTGACGAACCAGGGGGAACGACGGGCACAGCGGAAGGCATAGCGGGCGGCGGCATGGGGCCCCTTCCCCGTGCGGCATGCGTAGGTGTGAAAGACAAACTGCCGTTCAAAGACCGGCTCCAGCACGTTCATGATTGCATGGTGGACTATCCTGTCACGGAAGGGGGCCGCGCTGATGACGCGGATCTTGGGGTCGCTTATCGTGAACTGGCGGTAGCTGTCCAGGCGGCACGTACCGTCAAGCAGCTCCTGCCGGAGGGCGACAAGCTTACGGCCGGCATCCCGGCGGAACAGCAGGTAACCGGCAGACAGCCGCTTCCGGCGGGATGCCTTGTAGTAGGCCCGGTGCAGGTTGTCAATGTCCGCAATCCGCCCGAACAGCCCGCCCTCACGCCTCATTGCCATTCAGCACGGCGAACACGGCGGGGCCATATTTTTCCGCTTTTGCCGCCGCAACGCCGGGGATGGCAGCGAGGGAAGCCGTGTCGACAGGGCGCTTCTTGACGATGGCGGCAAGCTGCTCGTCCGTGAACACGACGAAGGGCGGCATATTGTCCTTCTGGGCAAGCTCCTTGCGCATCTCGCGCAGGCGGGAGAACACGGCGAATTCCTCGGGCGGAAGCACTTTCATGTAGTCCACCTTGCCGGGCCGGGACGCGGGGGCCGTGCCGTTCTCCGGGGGCAGGAATTCCACGAGGATGCACCAGGCCGGGGTCTCGCCCTGCACGAACTCGTGGCGGACGGAAACGATGCGGTGTCCGCGCAGGAAGAGGTTCAGGGCCTCCTCCGACTGTTCGTTCCCGCTCGCCGGGAGCATGAAGGTCTTGAACTGCATGAGAACCTCCTAATAAGAGTTCAAAAGAGCGGCACGGCGAAACGTTCGGCGGCACTTCGTCCCGCAACAGGGTAACAAGAGCCCCCTACCAGCACCGCCGTGCCATATATGTTTGCGGGCTACAGTCCATGCAAAGCATGAATGTCCCACACGATGTCTTCCGGTTCACCCAAATGGTCTGCGCCAGAGCGTGAGCTGCGCGGAGCGGACGCCAGCGGAAGCCCGTCTGTTTTTTGCGGCCCGCCGCCAGATTGCCGGACCAGAGCGTGAGCTGCGCGGAGCGGACTAAGCGGAAGCCCATAGTTTTTTTTCGTTGCCCTTCGCCAAATTGCTGCGCCAGCTCGCAATTTGTGTTCCTGTTGTCAGGACTGTTGCTGTTCCGGTTGGAGACAGCACAGTTCTCCGCGTTGTTGTTCCAGCTACCGCCGCGGTTGACGCGGTTAGAGCCGTAGCTTTCCGTTCCGCCGGAAGGCACCGTAAATTACTTGACATGTCCGGAAAAGTGAACTTTCCGGGCAGTTTCACTTTTTATTTTAGCCACCTCCACACAATTTTTTCAAGCAAGTTTTTGGTATTTAATGAAATCAAAAACAACGTCCCATGCTTGTTTTTCAGTTTCATCTGTTTCCCAATTTGCATAAGGCAAACTGTATTTAAAATCTATGACTGCTTTTGTTTTTTTATTTACCACATGGATGGAAACTATTCCGTCTTCATATTTTTCTGAAAATTCCAAATTTTCAGGAATCTCATATTTCCCATCCTTTTTTTCTACAATCATTCCTGATTCATATTTTTTTTCCATCATGTAACCTCCATAGGATTGAATCAGAGAGTACTGCTGAAAAACCGCTGGCCCAGTGGCTTTTCAGCAGTACTCTCTGAAATTTTTTCGCAGGGAATGTCTGGCCCGGGCTCGCGGCACTCCGTGCCAGCTCCCCGTGCCTCCATTCCCTGCCCCTTGCTGCCGCCACCATTTGGGTGACGGCGCTTGCGCGCCTACTGCGCGGAGCGGACGCCAGCGGAAGCCCAGGTTGATGTACCTGTCGCCAGGACTGCCGCTGCGCCGGTAGGAGACAGCACAGAGCTCCGCGTAGCTGTTCCAGCTACCGCCGCGGAAGACGCGGCAAGAGCCGTTTTTATCCCAG
>JAFSSU010000310.1 GCA_017450845.1 Treponema sp. | reverse complement strand
GAAATCAGGCGGGTGCCGAAGCAGCTTCCCGCCTCCCAGAACCCGTACAACACGACCGGCGCGCTCCGCTGGCACAGCCGGATGACCGTCTCCGAGATACTGGAGAACGCGACGGCCAACGCCTGCACCGGCATCATCTCGGATGCGGTGGCCTCGCTCCCCGTGGGCGTGTACCGCCGCAAGGCAGACGGCGGGCGCGACCTGGAGGATGCCGCCCCGCTCTACCGCCTGCTCAAGCTGCGTCCCAATCCGGGGCAGCATACCTTCACCCTGCTCAAGCAGCTGATGATGCACCTGCTTTTGCGCGGGAACGCATTCCTTTTCAAGGACTGGGACGGAACGGAGCTCGCGGGCCTCCATGCGCTCAACCCGGAGCGGATGGAAATCTTCAGGATGGAGGGGCGGAACGAGTACGCGTACCGCTATCGCCTGGACGGGCAGGTCTTCGAGCTGACGCGCGACAGCATCCTGCACGTCCCCGCGATGGTCTGGGACGGCGTGTGGGGGCTTTCTCCCATCGAGTACGCCAACAAGGCCGCCCGCCTGGGCAACAACATGGACGACTATGCCGAGCACGTCTTTGACGGAGGCATACACTCCAAGCTCAAGGTGACCGTCCCCCTGTCAGAGAAGAACTTCGGCGAGGCCGACGCGAAGAAGCTCAAGGAGCGGCTTGTCCAGGCTTACGGCGGGATCGAACACGCGGGCGACCCCTTCATTCTTACGCAGGGAATGACCGCCGACGCGCTCAACCTTCCCGACAACAACGGCTCCCAGCTGGTGGAGAACCGCACCTACTCGTCCCGCGAGGTCGCCAAAATCTTCCGCGTCCCCCTGTCCATGCTGGGAGAGAGCGACGCGAAGTACAACAACAACGAGCAGCAGGCCCGCAACTTCCTGCAGAACACGCTCAATCCCTGGCTGCGCCTCCTTGAGCAGTATTTCTCCGACCTGCTCCCCGTCTATGACCGCGAGGACTGCTATGTCGAGTTCGACCGGAACGCGATGCTCCAGGCGGATTCCCAGATTCGCATCGACAACTACGTCAAGCAGCTGTCCAACGGGATGCTGACGATGAACGACGTGAACCGCATGGAGAACCGCCCGCTCATCGACCCCGCGATAGGCGACGTCCGCTTCATGCCCGCGAACCTCGCTCCGCTCACGCCGGACTATGTGAAGTCCTACATGGCGAACCAGAAGCAGCTGATGAAGAACTCCGGGGAGGACGGTAAAAAAAAAGAGGATTAGACAGCCTCCCGGAGCTCCGCTGGGACGAAGGTGATCATCCGCGCGATGAGCACGGGCGCTTTACCTTCAAGGGTTGCGGAAGTACATCTGCGCTTCGGAAAAAGGCTGTAAAAGCCCTCGAGAAAAAGACCGGGAAGGTCATAAACAAAGAGAACGGGCTTCGTGCCAATCTCAGTAAGAAAAGCATAGACAAACTTACGAGCGGGAAGGCAATGGGCAAGTCTATTGACAACGGGTTTACGGCGGAAGACCATTTTCACGCTGTCAAACAAATAAAAATCCTTTTCAGGAACGCAAGGCAATGCAGCATCGGCCCGGACAAGAATGGAGACCCGAATATAAAGGCCATAAGACGGTATATGGCCAAGGTGGAGCTGAAAGGCGGGCGGACGGCGAATGCCTATATAACGGTAAAGGAATATGTTCGTGATGAGAATAAGATTTATTCTTTGGAGCTGAAAAAATAAAAAAATCCCGCCCTTTCGGGCAGGAGTCGAACCAACCCCGAAGGCATTACAGGTTCTCGCCTTGCCATTGCTGGTTTAGGCAATGCACAGGCCGCAACCTGTGCCACCGCCTCGGCTGGCCACGTGGGTCAGACGAGAGTGATTGTATTATAAGATGCAGAATTAGATTTTGTCAAGAGTTGTCCCTGCTCAAGGAGCGGGGCATTTCTTGTCAGGCAGAGGCGGGAATCCCGAGCTTGTTAATCAGGGATTCTTGCAGTGTCTGACTGAAATTGATAGAAGCCTTTTCCGCACGGGCGGAGAGCCATTCTGGAATTGTGACGTTTTTCCTCACGAATTTTCCGCTGTTTGATATATCGCCGGAAATATACGTAAGAAAATCCTTTCCGCTTGCATGAAGACTTGTGATTGCACTTGCGGCAGGAAGATTCCCACCTCTTTCGAGAATGGAAATTGCATAGCCCTCAAGGGCTTCCTTTGCGTTGTCCACAATTTCCAGCTCCGTATTCCCCTGCGAGAAGCAGCCGTCAAGGTCGGGGAATTCGCACCAGTAGCCGCCGTCCTCAAAATGACAGATTGCTGGATAGGTTATGTTCATATATACTCCTTGCGGGCTTTCGCCCGCACTGTTTTACTTTAGTCCCGCTTTCTTTAAGATTGCGTTCTCCAAGCCTTTTTTCATATCCTCCTTATGTACTGGGAGGGATATTGTCTGGTTACCTTTTACGAGGATGTGGTGGCTTCCTTTTACCCGGTCAAGCACCCATCCGTTTTTCTGTAAAAGGCTCAAAAGCTCCACATCTTTCATATCTCTATAGTAATGCGCATTGTGCGCATTGTCAACATTTTTTTGCTTTTTTCCCTTAAAATGCCCAAGTGACTGTACGGGCAGGAGGAAACAACCATGTACAGCATATTGATAAGGAACGGCGACAAGAGCTACATCTACCACACCAACCCTGACGGACAGGTGTTCGCGGGCGACTCGGAGGCGACCACGGCGAAGGTCAGGGAGCTTCTGGCGACCTATCCCATCGGCAAGCTGGTGGTGGTCCACAACGTGACCATGACCAGCGACGTGACCCTGACGGACGTGATTTAACCGATGGATTTTACGCTCCTGATAAAGGCGGGGGCCGTTGTCCTCGCTTTTGTGATATTCGCCCTGACCGCGCGGAATTTCCATGTGAAATTCGGCGACAAGGAATTTTCCTTTCAGTCCAAGGAGAAAATCAAGGGCGAGGTCGCGGCCCAGACCGTCCGCGTCGTCACCGAATACGCTGACTTCAAGTACGCCTTGAAGGAAGAGCGGGACAAGGAAGTCTGCGCTATGCACAGCAAGGCAAAATGGCTTGTCACAACGAGGCTGGACAGTTACTACCAGACTGTCATTGAGAAGATGACGGCTTTCGGCCCAAACGTTGCCCGGCTTGTCGCGGTGCTTGCGGAAGGCGTAAGGGCAAGGCAGATTGAGTTCCTGATGTCCATCTACGAGCAGAACCATCTCGGCTCGAAGACCGACGAGGAACTGCGTGTTTTGGTGGAGGAACGCTATCCGATTCTGGGAAACCTGTTCCGCTCATACGCGCAGACCTACTGGATAAACGAGGGCTGTGACGTGCAAGAGCTGTTCAGGACGTTTGAGAACGAGAGAGCCGGGGAAAAGGCCGTGATGCAGAGGCTTTTGGGACAGTACAGGGATTTGTCCAAGGCGAAGGCCGAGCTTTACGGCAGGGTTGACGCGCTGGACGAGGAAGTCAGGGAGTACGTGCTGAAGAACGCGAGGCTTCCCCCGGATGCCATGAAAAGGTGTTCGGACATACACCATGACGGGCTGGAGAGGTACGGGATATGAGAAGCCGCTATGAGAGCATACAGAACTACATCATGCACGCGGACGAATCCTGCTTCTTCCTGTGCCTGCTCTCCGTGGCAGAGGAGGAGCGCAAGAGGCGGTTCGGCGCGCCGGAGGAAATTGACTTCCTTGACACGGTGCGCGCCTGCATGGACAAGGGATGGCTG
>JAFSSU010000309.1 GCA_017450845.1 Treponema sp. | reverse complement strand
TTACTCCTACTTCCCCGGCTGTACGCTCAAGAACAAGGCGAAAGACCTTGATATGTACGCGCGCAAGTCGGCGGAGGCACTGGGGTTTACTCTCGAGGAGATTCCTGACTGGCAGTGCTGCGGAGGAACCTATCCTCTTGCCAAGGACGAGATAGCGACAAAGCTGTCGTCCGTACGTGCTCTTGCCTATGCGAAGTCCTCCGGGCATGATTTGGTCACGCTCTGCTCGGCCTGTTACAACGTCTTGAAGCAGGTCAACGATGATATGCAGAATGATGAGAATGTCGCACTCAAGGCAAACAACTACCTTAAGCAGGACGAAATCGAATATCACGGTGAGGCGAAAATCGTCCACTATCTTGAGGTTCTCCGCGATGTCGTGGGCTGGGACAAGCTCAAGCAGGCCGTCAAAAATCCTTTCAAGGGCAAGAAAATAGGAGCCTACTACGGTTGCCTTCTCCTGCGTCCCGGCAAAGTCCTGCAGTTTGACGATCCTGAGAATCCGCAAATAATAGAGGATTTCATCAAGGCCATAGGCGGAACTCCTGTCATCTATGCCCAGCGAAACGAGTGCTGCGGCGCGTATGCAGGATTTGAGGATGAATCAATCCCCGCCAAGCGGGCCAAAACGATACTCGCCAACGCAGAGGACATGGGGGCGGACTTCCTCGTCACGAGCTGCCCACTCTGCCGCTATAACCTCATCAAGAACAAGGGCGGAAGCAAACTCGACGTGATATACTTCACTGAGCTTCTGGCAGAAGCCCTGGGAGTGAAGGAGGCCGCTAATGCTTAAGAGCGAATGTGAGGAGATAAAGAGCCAGCTTCTTTCAATAAGCGGTGTCAACCCCAAGAAGTGCATGGTATGCGGCAAGTGCTCAGCGACATGCCCAAACTATGACTCTATGGAGTACCACCCGCACCAGTTCGTGCAGATGGTGGAGAATGGGGAAATTGAGAGTCTGCTTGAGTCCAAGTCCATCTACGCATGCCTTTCATGCTTTGCATGCCTGGAGCGTTGCCCGCGACAGGTGGAACCTGCCAAGCTGATTGAGGCCGTCAGGATGGTCGTGGAGCGCAAGAGGGGACCGCAGCACCTGACCCCGGAGGCCGTCGCCCAGATGTCAAAGCTTGATGACGAGCTTCCGCAGCAGGCGATAGTCAGCGCGTTCAGGAAGTACCGCAAGTAAGGAGTGGCAGATGGAAAGAATAGGTGTTTTCGTATGTCACTGCGGCACGAACATTGCCGGAACAGTTGACGTTGAAAAGGTCGCGGAGGAACTGGGAAAAGTAGACGGAGTGGTCTATTCCACCCACTACACCTACATGTGTTCTTCCGCCGGACAGAAGATGATAGAGGACCACATAAAGGATGACAAGCTCACAGGCGTCGTCCTGTGTTCCTGCTCCCCGCGTATGCATGAAAAGACTTTCCGTGCCTGCGCCGAAAGGGCGGGCCTCAATCAGTTCAAGGTCGAGGTTGCGAACATCCGTGAGCAGACCTCATGGGTCATGAAGGACATGCCCCAGGCGACCGAGAAAGCGATTGCCCTCGGAAAGGCAGCCATAGCAAAGACAATCCTCAACACGCCGCTCACGCCCGGTGAGACACTGGTGACAAAGCGCGCCCTGGTCATAGGAGGAGGAATCGCTGGAATCACCGCCGCGCTCGACATAGCGGACGCAGGATTCCCGGTTGACATCGTGGAGAAGGACTACACGGTCGGCGGCAAGATGGCCAAGCTGGACAAGACCTTCCCGACGCTCGACTGCGCGTCCTGTATCGTCACGCCCAAGATGACCGAGGTGAGCCAGAACCCCAACATCCGCATCCTCTCCTACTCCGAGGTTTGCAAGGTGTCCGGCTATATCGGGAACTTTGAAATTGACATCAAGCGGCACCCCCGCTACGTTGACGAGACCAAGTGCACGGGCTGCGGAGCCTGTATTGAGAAGTGCCCCAACAAGAAGGTGCCCAATGCCTTCAACCTGAACCTTAACAACCGCAAGGCGATAGACATACCATTCGCCCAGGCTGTCCCCAAGGTCGCGAACATAGACGCGAACTACTGCCTGCACATGAAGGGCCTCGCCAACGGCAAGGATAACGTGTGCGGATTCTGCGAGAAGGCCTGCGGTGTCGGCGCAATCAACTTCCACCAGAAGGAAGAGGTCATCACCGAGAAGTACGGCGCGATTATCGTAGCGACGGGATACAACCCGATTTCATTGGAGAAGTTCGACGAGTACGCATACAACCAGAGCCCGGACGTCGTGTCCTCGCTTGAGTTCGAGCGTCTCTGCAACGCATCCGGCCCGACGAACGGCCACCTTCTGCGCCCCTCAGACGGCAAGGAGCCCAAGACCATCGTCTTCGTCCAGTGCGTCGGCTCACGCTGCTCTGCGGACAGCACGAAGGGGCATGAGTACTGCTCCAAGATCTGCTGTATGTACACGGCGAAGCATGCTATCCTGACACGCGACCACTACCCGGACACCGACTGCTACGTCTTCTACATCGACGTGCGCACCCCCGGAAAGAACTTCGACGAGTTCTACCGCCGTGCCGTCGAGCAGTACGGCGTGCACTACATCAAGGGTCAGGTCGGCAAGGTCACGCCCCAGTCCGACGGCAAGCTGGACGTGCAGGGAAGCGACCTTATCCTGAACCACCAAGTTCACATCAAGGCGGACATGGTCGTCCTCGCGGCCTCGATTGAGCCGGACAAGACTGCCCGCCCGCTCGCGACGATGCTGACGACAAGCATGGACAACAACGACTTCTTCCTTGAGGCGCATGCGAAGCTCCGCCCGGTGGAAAGCCCGACGGCTGGAATCTTCCTCGCCGGCTGCTGCCAGGGACCAAAGGACATCCCGGAGACGGTCGCCCAGTCCTCAGGAGCGGCGGCAAAGGCAATCTGCCTGCTTGTCAAGGATAAGCTCAAGAGCGATCCCTGCACGGCACAGCCGGACGAGAACGCCTGTAACGGCTGCGGCCAGTGCATCAACGTCTGTCCCTACGGAGCCATCTCCTATGTGGACAAGGACTTCCGCGGTCCCAACCGCACGACGATCACGCGCCATGTCTCGCAGGTCAACTCCGCGATGTGCCACGGCTGCGGTGCCTGTACGGTCGCATGTCCTTCCGGTGCGATGGACCTCAAGGGATTCACCAACAAACAAATTCTGGCGGAGGTTGACTCGGTACTGTAATGCCGGGGAGTGATTTATGAGTGAGAACAACAACCCCAACTGGGTACCCAAGATTGTGGCCTTCTGCTGCAACTGGTGCTCATATGCAGGTGCTGACCTGGCGGGAAACAACCGCTTGGAGTATCCTGGAAACGTAAAGATTATCCGCATCCCCTGCTCATGCCGCCTGAACCCTCTGTTCATCCTGCGTGCATTCCAGCGCGGGGCTGACGGCGTGATTCTCTGTGGCTGCCACCCGGGTGACTGCCACTACTCCACGGGCAACTACTTTGCCCGCCGCCGCATGACGCTTCTCTTCTCCATGCTGGACTATCTGGGCATCGAGAAGGGACGCACGCGCGTGGAATGGTGTTCCGCAGCCGAAGGCGTGCGCTTCGCGGGAATCATGAACGATTTCGTCAAACAAATCACTGAGCTTGGCGAATGCAAGAAGCTGGAGGACGTAAGATGCAAGACAAACTGATTGCCCGTGCCAAGGAGCTTCTTGCGGCCGGCAAGGTGCAGAAGGTCGTCGGCTGGAAGAAAGGCCTCTTCGAGGACGACATAACTCCCGCAGTGTTCACCACGGCGGAGGAGCTTGACAAGGACTTCGTGTTCAACAAGTTCTGCAAGGCCAACCTGTCCAAGTATCTGGTGGGCATAACACGGCAGATTGAGACCGCAAAGAGCACGACTCGCGTGAACAACGCGATGGCAAAGCAGCGCGATCCGAACGCCGCCGACAAGCCGATTCCCCAGGAGGTCGTTCTGGTCTTCCTGAAGCCGAACGACACCTACTCCTTCACCCAGCTTTTGAAGGAGAACAGGATAACCCGCTCCGATGTGTACGCCATAGGCGTTCCCTGCCAGGACACGCTCGACGGCGGCGAGGTCTGCGAGACCTGCAAGAACAAGAAGCCCGTCTCATGCGACGAGCTTATCGGCGTGGAGGCGGAGCCCGCCCCCGTCCAGTCCAAGAGGATGGAGGAAGTCGAGAAGCTTGAGGCGATGACGGCGGACGAGAGGGACGCTTTCTGGAAGAACGAGTTCTCCCGCTGCCTCCGCTGCAACGCATGCCGGGACATCTGCCCCGCCTGTACCTGCGAGCGCTGCGTCTTTGACAACAACAAGCTCTACACCTCGCAGAAGGTCGCGGAGACATCCTTCGAGGAGAGCCTCTTCCACATCATCCGCGCATGGCACGTCGCCGGACGCTGCACGGACTGCGGCGAATGCTCCCGCGTCTGCCCCCAGCACATCCCGCTGTACCTGCTGAACCGCAAGTTCATCAAGGACATCAACGAGATTTACGGGGACTACCAGGCCGGAAGCGACATGGAGACCAAGCCCGCCATGCTCACGTTCAACGCAGAGGGTGATCCCGAGACGACGATTGTCTGGGAGCGCTCCAAAGAAAGGGAGGCCGAATAATGCTTTCAATCAGTGCTGATAAAATCGACTCGCTGTTTGAGCTCGTCGGCTCCAAGCAGCCCCTCTACCTGCCGGTGGACAACACGTCCGGCAAGGCAGACTTCAAGCGTTGGGAGAAAGGCAGCAAGCTTTCCTCCGCGCTCAAGACCGTCCGCTCGGCCAAGGATTTCTTCTTCCCCAAGACGGAGCACATGGTCTCCTATCAGGTCAGCGGGAAGGAAATCACCGTGACCGACCCCAGGAAGGACGTTGAGGACTTCGTCATCTTCGGTGTCCGCGCCTGCGACGCGAAGGGCTTCGAGATAATCGACAACGTGTACATGAACATGGAGCCCAGGGACTCCTACTACATCAACAGGCGCGAGCACGGCACTGTCGTGACGCTCGCCTGCGCTGAGCCTGCGAAGGAGTGCTTCTGTTCCAGCTACGGAATCGACGCTTCCCTCGCAAAGCCCGCCGGTGACGTGAGCTGCTGGCTCGCTGACGGCAAGTTCTTCTTCTCTGCCAATACCGACAAGGGAAAGAAGTTCGTCGAGGGTGTGAAGCAGCTGCTCGCCGAGGGCGACGACAAGGCCGTGGAGGCCGCCAAGAAGGACATCGCCGCCAAGACGGAGAAGCTGCCCTTCGCCCACTTGGATTTGTCCAAGCTCGGCGGCGTGAAGCCGGATCAGATGATGAAGGTGTTCAACTCCAAGGTCTGGGACAAGGTCGCCGAGCCCTGCCTGGGTTGCGGAACCTGTACCTACGTCTGCCCCACCTGCATGTGCTTTGACGTGCGCGACTTCAACACGGGCAACGGCATCCGCCAGGTACGTTGCTGGGATTCCTGCATGTACAACGACTTCACGCAGATGGCGGCGGCCAACCCCCGCCTGACGCAGAAGGAGAGGAGCCGCCAGCGATTCATGCACAAGCTCGTGTACTACCCGATGGCACATGAGAATCTGTTCTCATGCGTCGGCTGCGGCCGCTGCCTTGAGAGCTGCCCTGTCAACATGAACATCGTCAAGGTCATAAAGGCCATCGGCGAGTCGGATGACATCTAGGATAAGGAGCCTGACATGGAAGCGAAAGAATCATTCATTCCTTATGTAGGAAAAATTATAGACATCAGGCAGGAGACCCCGGACGTTAAGACTTTCAGCGTTGTCGGCCTTGACGGGAAGAAGCTCTTCGAGCACATCCCCGGCCAGTGCGCCATGCTGATCGTTCCGGGAGTCGGCGAGTCGATGATTTCCATCACCTCCTCACCGACCCTCCAGACGCACATGGAGTTCTCCATCAAGAAATGCGGCTGCGTGACCGAATGGCTGCACAGCGCGGAGGTGGGCCAGCAGATTTGCGTGCGCGGCCCCATCGGGAACGGCTTCCCGGTGGACACCAAGCTCAAGGGCAAGGACATCCTCGTCATCGCCGGAGGAATCGGAATCGCTCCGGTCCACTCGGTCGTCAACTACATGATGGACCACCGCGCCGACTACGGGAAAATCCAGGTCATCTACGGTTCGCGCTCAATGGCGGATTTGGTCCGCCTGGACGAGATGCAGAATGTGTGGATGAAGCAGCCCAACTGCTCAATCGACCTGACGATTGACCGTGCCGAGGACGGCTGGAAAGGCCACGTCGGCTTCGTTCCGCCCTACGTGACGGAGCTGAACCCCGACCCGAGCATGACGGTCATCATGTGCGGCCCGCCAATCCTGATTCACCTCTCGCTCGACGCGCTCAAGAAGCTGGGCTTCAAGGACGAGCAGGTGTTCACGACGATGGAGATGCGCATGAAATGCGGCATCGGAAAGTGCGGCCGCTGCAACATCGGCAACAAGTTCGTCTGCAAGGACGGACCGGTGTTCAGCTTTGACCAGCTCGGAGAACTTCCACCAGAGTATTAATAGGAGAATACGTTTATGGCAGAGAAAGAAATGGCAACCATCTATATTTTCGGAAAGAAATATGATGTTCCCGCTGAATTGACTATAATGAACGCGATGGAGTACGCGGGCTACCAGCTCAAGCGTGGCTGTGGCTGCAGGAACGGTTTCTGCGGTGCCTGCGCGACGATTTACAGGATAAAGGGAGACAACCAGCTCCAGACTTGCCTCGCCTGCTCCAAGAAGGTCGAGAACGGCATGTACATCGCCACCCTCCCCTTCTTCCCGCTCGTCAAGCAGGTCTACGACATCGAGAAGATCAAGCCCGAGCAGCAGGTGATGATGCAGCTCTACCCGGAGATTTACGCCTGCGTCGGCTGCAACGCCTGTACCCGCGCCTGTCCCCAGGAGCTCAACACGATGCAGTACATCGCTTACGCACAGAGGGGCGACTTCGCCAAGTGCGCGGACCTCTCCTTTGACTGCGTCATGTGCGGATGCTGCTCCTCCCGTTGCCCGGCCGGAATCAGCCACCCGCAGGTCGCGGAGCTTGCCCGCCGCCTGAACGGAAAGTACCTGCAGCCCGAGACCCAGCACCTGCTTGACCGCGTCAAGGAGATTGACGAGGGCAAGTGCGAGGAAGCGATAAAGAAGCTCGTGGCTATGTCCACCGGCGACAAAGAGCAGATCAAGAACCTGTACAACAACAGGGAAATCGAGAAATAAGGGGGCGGATGATGTACGGAAATTACTTGGACGAGGCGGCAAAGATTGTCGCGGAAAAACGCGCTGAGAACCTGAAATTCGAGCATGTGCGCCTGACGGCTGACGAGAAGGACCAGCTGCTCAAGGAGTATCACCCCGACCGCATAGCCTCCCAGTTCGTGGAGCTGAAGATCGGCCCCAACAAGGGACAGAAGGCCCCGATTGAGCTTGCCCAGATGCTGCAGGCCAAGCCCCGCCTGGAGCCCGAGAAGATTGACCTGAACAAGGTCAACTACGAGGCTGACGTTCTTGTCATCGGAGGAGGCGGAGCCGGTACTTCCGCCGCAATCATGGCGAGCGAGGCGGGCGCGAAAGTCCTGCTCGTGACCAAGCTCCGCGTCGGCGACGCGAACACGATGATGGCCGAGGGAGGAATCCAGGCGGCTGACAAGCCCAACGACTCACCCGCCCAGCACTATCTGGACGCGTTCGGAGGCGGACACTTCGACGGAAAGCCCGAGCTGGTCTACACGCTCGTCAACAAGGCCCCCTCCGTCATCAAGTGGCTCAACGACCTCGGCGTGGAATTCGACAAGGAAGCTGACGGTACGATGGTGACCACCCACGGAGGCGGAACCAGCCGCAAGAGGATGCACGCCTGCAAGGACTACTCCGGTGCCGAGATAATGAGGACCCTCCGCGACGAGACCTTCAACCGCGAGAGCAGCATCACGGTCGTGGACTTCACCGCCGCAATCGAAATCATCAAGAACGACAAGGGCGAGGCCGCCGGAGCCGTCCTGATGAACATCGAGACCGGCGAGATTCGCATCGCCAAGGCCAAGGTCGTCATCATCGCGACCGGAGGAGCCGGACGCATGCACTATCAGGGCTTCCCCACCTCCAACCACTACGGTGCGACGGCGGACGGCCTTGTGCTCGCCTACCGCGCGGGGGCCAAGCTGCTCTATCAGGATTCATTGCAGTACCACCCGACAGGAGCTGCCTACCCCACCCAGATTCTGGGCAAGCTCGTCACTGAGAAGGTCCGCTCGCTCGGAGCCAAGCTTATCAACACGGACGGTGTGGTCTACAACCACCCGCTCGAGACCCGCGACGTCAACGCCTCAGGAATCATCCGCGAGGTCAAGCACGGCCGCGGCGTGAAGAACGAGG
>JAFSSU010000308.1 GCA_017450845.1 Treponema sp. | reverse complement strand
TCCGGGTTCCACATCAGGCGGTTGATGCGGGTCTTGAGGCTGAAGTAGAGCTTCTTGTACTGGAAGCTCAGGTCCTTGTCGTTGAGGATGTCCCCCAGGGCGGACATGTGGGCGGCGTTTATCGCCATGCAGCTGTTGAAGTCCACGGGATAAAAGGCCCCCTCGCGCGGGGAGTTGGACATGGTGGAGCAGGTGTGGGGAACCGCATACAGGCCGTTGTCCTTCCTGAAGCTGCGGTCAATCCATTCCATGTACTTGCAGAGGTAGACCATCACGTCCTTTATCCGCCGCTTGCTGGCCCCCTTGTGGTAAAGGTTGTATTCCGCCCAGGCGAAGAGGGGCAGGCCTATCCCCTCCGGGTTGTCCTCGGTCATGATGGGCTTGCCGGTCGCCGCATCGTATTTCCATCGGATGGCCCCGTCCGCCTCCTGCATCGAGTAGAAATAATCTATGTTCTTGTTCGCCGGGAAATTCCGGTTGGAGTAGACCAGGAAAAACGAGGAGAAGATGGATTCCGACTGGTCGAGTACATAGCGGCCGTCCATCGGATATATGAAGTAGCCGTCCGGGGACATCTCGCCCGATGCCGGGTTTATCCAATAGTCGGAGAGCCAGCTCCAAGTCTTGTTATAAATATCAACAAAATCCTGGTCATAGAAGTGGATTTTGGGAAAGTCGTGCCTGTTCACACATGCTCCTGTGAATATCGCTGGCCAGCCTGTTCCCGGGAGGAGACGAACCGACCTTTTTTACTATTATATCACAACTCTTCCAAAAACGGTAGGAACTTAACGAATAATTTTAAATTTTCCCGCATTGACACGCTCCCCCGCGCTCCTGTAGGATTTGGCGTATACATTATGGAAGAAACAAAGATAGACTTGTGCATTTGCGCCACGGCCCTGCTCCTCTACCTGGGAGTCGCAGCCTGGGGCTTCGTCAGGATAGGGAGGGAAAGGCGGCGGCTTACAGGGGAAGGAAGGGAACTGCCCCCGCCCGACAGGAAGTTCCGCCCGGCGGTCATATCGTCGGCGGTCCTGCTCGCCCTGCCCTTCCTGATTTACTTCAGGCCCTTCGTCACGGCCGTACTGGAGGGATGCGCCGTGCTGGGCCTGTACATCACGCTCCGGGAGCGGCTGTCTCCGGGCAAGGACTAGCCGTTGGTCTTCGCTGCGGCAGCTTTGACCGCCTCGGCGAAGAGCTTGTTCTGGTCGCTGCGCTCCGGGGCAGAGAATCCGGGGCCCCCGTCCTTGTCTATGCGGTAAATCTCCGACGTGTCCGTGATGTATGCGGGGCTGCCCGGGTTGTTGACCCACCAGTCCAGCACGGACACGATGCAGAGCGTGTACTTGAGCAGGTTCGCGTTGGTCGCCGAGGTCGTCTCGTCCGGCCTCTTCGCGCCGAGGAGCACGTCAAGCCTCTTGGAGACCGGGTTGGGAACGTCGAACGAATAGCGGTCCCAGGGGTTCAGGACCCCGAGCACCGGCCTCTTGCCCGACTGGTTCTCGTCTATGCGGCGGACGAGCGTGGACAGGATGGTCTTGAGGTAGTCCACGCGGATATTGAGCGGCTTGTACTTGCTGTCGTTCTGCGGCTTGGTCAGGGTCGGCGCGCTGAATTTGAGCGAGGGGAAGAAGTAGTACTTGGCCCGCCAGTACATGTTGTTCAGGTTCTCCTTGCCGAACTGGGTCTGGGGGTAGTCCCGCTGCGAGTATGACGTGTTGACGAACTGGCGCAGGTACTCGCCGTACTGCTTCAGGAAAAGATCCTCGCGGTAGTTGGACCATTCGGAGAATATCGTGGAGATGTCGTCGCTGCCGCTCTTGAGGCTCTCGTCGTCGCTGATATTGAATTTGATGTTGCGGCAGCCGTGGAAGAAGTCCTCCAGTATCTGCAGCAGGACGACCAGCACCTGGATGCCGTTCATCGGGCTGAGCATGTTGAAGCCGTCGTCGAACTTGTATATCGGCTGGAAGTAGGGGAACATGTCCGGATGCTTGTCCAGGGCGGAGAAGCCCGCGTCGGGGAAGAGCTGCTCCAGGACCTTGAGGCCGGACTTGGCGAGCTCGTCGAACTCCCCCATCTGCCGTCCCAGGGGCTTCTTCTCCTCCTCCTTCTTTTCCGCCGCCTCTTCCTTTTCGGAGGGCTTCTCCTTGTCCGCGATCAGGAGGTCGAACTTTGACAGGCCGACGAACTTGAGGATCTGGCCCGCCTGGCTGGTGAAGAACTTGGGGTATGTCTCGTAGCCGGTGCCGCACATCCGCATGAGGAGGGGGTACATGCCGCGCACCATCTGGTCCACCACGTAGAGCCATTCGGTTATGCCCTGCTTGGCGAGGTTCTGCACCTGGTTCTTGTCCACCTTGGGGTACATGGCCAGGTCGTTATAGATGTCCTTGATAAGGGCGGCAACCTTCTGGTCGCCGATGTAGTAGACGGTCAAGAGCTCCTTGTAAACCGCGCTGACGAAGGGAACCATCATGCCGACGGTCAGCTCGCCCGCGTTCTCCTGCAGGGCCTCGCCCATTATCTTTATGTCGTGCACCGTCCACTTGCCGACGGAGCGGAGGAACTTGAACTTGAGATCCGTCTCCGTCGCGATCTTCGCCTTGTAGGTGTCGGGGGAAATCTGGATGAAGGTCTTTATCGTGCTGATGAAGGCCTGCAGGTGGTCCACGTTGGACTTAATCTTGTACTCGCCGTAGCTCTTGGACAGCTTCCTGCGGTTCTTCGCCGACAGGTTGTAGAAGATGTTTAATATGCCGCGGTCGGGCTTGAGGTCGTATGCCTCGCTCATCATCAGGCGGTCGATCATCTTGATGTCGTGGGCGGTCATCTCCTGAAGGTCGTCGTCCGTCTTCATCATCTTGCCGCCGCCAACCTTGACTCCGGACGCGCCAGACATCTTGGGAAGGTTCGCGTTTCCGCTCTGGGCCGACACGTCGGAGGAGGACAAACCAGAGCCCTTGACGACGGCCCTGTTCTTTTTCTTGCTCTTGGGCAGGCTGTCCGGGTTAACGGGAACCGACCTCTCCTGAAGCACCTCCCCTCCCAGAACCTTCTGCATCTTCGCCGCCTCAGCGGGGTCGATCGGTCCGATATTCTGCCTGGTATGCTCCAGCGTTCCCGGAGCCAGCTTCTTTTCTGCCATATCTCGTCTTCCTATGCGTTGAATTTTTCTCTCAGACTTTAAGCCAATTTCTTTTTCGACAAAAGACCTTCCTCATTATAGAAGATAAACAAATATATTTCAATCCGTGGAACCCGGCGGGCGGCAGCGTGACGCTCAGCATCTCGGGCGGAGAGGCGGACTGCGAGGCGGAGGCGGAGGTCTCCGATGACGGGACGGTCTACTTCCAGATTCCCCGGCAGCGCGTCGGCTCCAGGATTACCGTGAGCATTGCCGTAAAGCAGGCGGACGGCAGCATAGTCCGCTCGGGCAGCAAGACCATGCTTGTGACCGAGGGCTGCCAGTTCAGCGTCACCCTGATAAACGGCAGTCCCGTCACCCTTCCTGCGACGCTGAAGTCGGCGAGCTCAATCAATTCCATCCTGACGAGCCTGGGGGCCGGCAGTGGCGGAACGGCGCGGAACTTCTCCCCCTCCCTTACCCCGCCTCCCGAGGGGGCAACGACCTACGAGCTTTCGGCATCCGGCTCGGGGGTCCAGGTCCTTGCCTGGCTGGACGGGAATGCCATCCGCTACTATGCTGACGGCATGGATGCCTGCGGGATAATCCCGCTGCCTGCGAATTCAAGATCTATGCTTAGTGGCTGCGAGTCACTGACGAGCATAGACCTGAGCGGCTTCGATGCATCCGGCATGACGAGCATGTCCAGGATGTTCGAAGAGTGCAACAACCTGACGAGCCTGGATGTGAGCGGCTGGGACACATCCAATGTGACGGACATGAGCTGGATGTTCAACGACTGCTACAAACTGACGAGCCTGGATGCGAGCAGCTTTGACACATTCCGCGTGACGAAGATGTACTGGATGTTCGCTCAGAGTAGGAACTTGACGACCATCTATGCGTCCTCCTCTTTCGTGACGGACGCTGTTACAGACACTGGGCCATTCTGGAACAGCAAGGCCCTTCGCGGCGGGGCGGGCCCGACTTACAGTATCGGTGCTGGCAACGAATACGCCCGCATCGACGGAGGCCCGTCCGCCCCCGGCTACTTCACCGCCCGCTAGCGCCCGCCCCCTAGCCGAGTCCGGGCCGCCTTTTTCAGGGAAGGAAATGAGGGGAAGAGGGAACAATGTGCTCCCCCTCCCCTTAAGCAGGGAGCCCTGTAATCACCCTCTATCGCTGCCAAGCAGCCTTTGGAACAGGTTTTCATCTATATGCCGCCGGTTCTCCTTGAATATTTTGATGTACTGCCGTAAGTCGTCCGCAGTCAGATAGCCACGATGGAGGGCTGTCCCCAAAATGCCGACAGTCCCCATTATGGCGAGTCCGATGTTGCTTGCCACTGCACGTGCCTGGCGTTCGTCAAGAAGCGTCAAGTCCGCACCAAGCTCCTCGGTCAGCACGATGGCTTCGCTCTCACCAAGATCAAGGCCCGTTCGCTTTTGAAACAAGTAAACGCTGCTACGGTCCACTGGCCTAATCTGTATGAAATCGCAACTGCGTATCATCTCTGCTTCGTCAGAGTAGGATTCATTCTCCGTAAGCTCATGGAACACACCTTCTGGAATCAAAACTTGACCGAACAGCTTCTCCAGCAGGTCCAAACGGTCTATTTTCAGCAATGAGATGAGCGGTGTGGTGTCTGAAACGACAATCATACGGGAACAGCCTTCCTGCTGTCCTCTTTCACAAGGTTTTCGTAATTATCCATATCCTGCTGGACTTCTTCCCAAGTCTGCGTGATGTAAGGAATGTCCATGTCGGCAAGCATATCCAGCATCTCAAGTCTTCCGATTCCAAGAAGCTCCGCGACCCGCCCACGGGAAAGCTTCATATCCGAAATGGCCGGGTAGAACAGAAGGGCTTTTGTTCGGATATCATCAGGATTTATGTAGCACGCAGCATCCTTTGGAATAGTAATCTTTATTTCCGTCGTTTCCACAGGCAACCTCCATACTGATTATAGCACGGCAAGAAGGAAACCGGCAAGACGAATCTCTGCAAAATGGGCATTCACCCCTCTGCAACACGCCCGTTCAGGCCACCCCTGTCCCCCGTCGAGGCTGCGGCAAGCGCGACTCCGACCCCCAGGGCTACCGCCGCAAGTCCGAGCGCGGCCCAGCCGGAGAACTCCGCCTGCCTTTTTGCCTGCGCCTTATGGTGTATCTCTGCGGCAATCTTCTGCACTTCCTCCGCAGAAAGCTGCTGCAGGTCGCGGGAAATCGAGATTGCGGCCTTCTTGAACGTCTCGTCACCTTCATGTTGACCGAGGCTTATGGCGATGGACTTGTGAAGGGTCTCGCATTCTGCCCTCAGAAGCGCGTCGCTTGCCTCTGCATCCAGCCGGTAGGTTGTGCGGATTTTCTCCGAGAGTTCCACTGGAATTTCCCTCGCTCCGGATTCCACTGAGGACAAAAGTGAGACCGACACACCCAGTTTCTGCGCCATCACCGGCACGGTGTCGCCGGTGTCAATCCTGAGCCGCTTCAAGAATTTTCCGTAGCTTGTCGGGTTTATGCTCTGCATAAGGACTCCTTAAATATCAACCGTAACAATCTCATAGGAATAGTTCTTGTCGAATACATATTTATACAGAATCCTTTCCTCTTCTTTATGAAAGGAAATCAAAAAGGACTTCTTCCTGTTCGCAAGCAAGTATGCATTGAATGAGAACTGTCCTTCAACAACGAATACAAGCCGTGTCTTCACGTTGTACCCTAAAGCATCTTTCATACACGCCAAATCATAAGAATCGAAATACACGGTGAAGTCATCCGCTTTATAGGATAAAAAGCCCTCCTCCTTATCTTCCTGCATCTCATCAAGCGATAAGGTCTTGAGTTTTTCAAGTGCAAGGGAAAGATGCTTTCTGAACTCGTTGTCAGGTATATTTTGTCCTGCACGTTCCATCCCTCGAATTGACGACTTGTACAGTTTCTCTTTTTTTGTCTGTGCAACGCAGGAAAAGAGCGGTAGAATCAGCAAGAGAGCGAATATTTTTTTCATCATGAACCAGCTCCATATAATCTTTCGTCAGAAAACCTACCAAAATCATATCCATTAATTTTCCAAACTTCAACCCGGGGCAGACCTCCAGAAACTCCGTGAAATTCAAGGTAAACCAAAATTTTTTCTAGCGGGTTGTTTGACAAAACCGTTGCTGTATGCCATTCTCTATTTATAGTTTGGTCGCGATTCCAATACTTAAAACAGATAACATCTCCTGTTTTCAACAAAGGCCCTAATTTTGCTGCGTCAGAAATTCTTTCTCCGTTTTCATCTTTGTAAAAATTAATCAAACCTGATTTAATCAAATCTTTTGCAATCGAATAAGGATTGGGGTTTAATCGTGGAGAAACCCATTCATTGCGGATGGACACTGTACCACCAGCACAAGCAAACCAGAATTTCTCACGGCCTGGCAAACTGTCGATTTCACCCAATTTGTTATATATATTTTTAGACAGTAAGCCCTTGTAATAGTTCCCTTTTCCAATGTGGGGCGAGGGAATCCACTTAACGCCAATATCTGACAAAATTTTGCTAACTAAAGAATCCAGTTTTTTGTAGTCCTTTGAGACTCTTTCATGAAAGTCTACCTCCTCCATGTTTTTTCCGATATGAAGCCATCTGGAGTCTCCTTTGTGTACTTCCCGTATGCTGGCTCTTACATTGGATTCCTTCTGTTCCCGCAGGGACTTTAACACTGCTCCCAGTACAACTGTGGAAGCACATCCGCATACGATGTCACAGACTGTTTCTTCAACGGTCTCATTTTTCTTGTGAAAGTATGAGGCAAGATACCAACTTGCCAATGCTATTGCGCCTGACTTAAAAGCGATATTGGCTGATTTATTCATAAAAACTCCTTGATTCCATCAGGAACCATTGAAATGTTGTTTTGGGTCTTAAGCTTTCCCATCGAGAAAGCTTAAGACCTTGATTTTTTACGGAAAACCAACCATACTGCATATATCCGATTTGCATCTGTGGTTTTCCGCAGGTTGCCGTGGGCATCGGCCCACTCCGTTTAGAGACCTTTTGGCTGACTGCAATCAGCTGAAAGGTCTTTTTTATGCGCTCAATCCGTTTAACCTCCTTTCAATATGAAGTATACTATACAGATTGTGTAGTGCCAAGCAAGCTTTGAAAAGTTTTTTTTCGATATTGAAGGATATGCAGCTCGATGCCCCTTCTAGCTTGCGTGCCGGAGGTTAGCAGGGAACTGTCAACCTTGCCACCGCCGCTGCACTTCTGAGGCTCTTTGACCTGAGGTTTTCATCCGCCTTCACCTCAATCGGGTACAGGCCGTCCGTCTGTACGACGAAGTCGATTTCCAGCGCATAGAGCTTGAGCGGAATGGCGAGCTTGGAAATCCGCCTGACCTTGTGGACAAGTCCCGCATCCTGTAGCCACTGGATGGCGATCTCGAACTCTTTGGCCCGTCCGCCCTTCTTGATCGCACTATAAATATACTTCTTGTTCTCCTTGGCGAGCTGGGCGGGAACGGAATCCCAGACCATGTTGACCTTGGGCAGTATGTCTGCCGGGACATGCTTGGAGAAGTCCCGCCGGTAGTCAGCCAGAATCTGGTTCTGTATGTCGCGCACGGGCGGAACGTCGTGTGTCTCGGCATAAGCCCTGACAACCGCCGGCATCCCGCCCACGTAGTAATACTGGCGCAGTAGCTCGATGAACAGGGATGAAAGACCCGAGAGCTCGTTCCAGCGGTCCTCTCCCATCTGCTCCGCAAGAATTTTGTTGCCGAGGGCGGTAATGAACTCCTTGAACGACAGGGGGTACAGGTTGATTTCATCGACTTTTCCGACCGGAAAGCCGGTCCCTTCGTGCAAGCCGATTCCTAGCAGACTACCCGCGACCGCGATGTGGTATTCGGGGGCTTCCTCGCAGTTGATGTATGCGAGGCTTTCGTACTCCCGGCTGCCGAATTCCTTGAGCAGCCAGGTTTTGCCGACTTGCCTGGTCCCGTTGAGAATCAAGGGCTTCCTGCCGTATTTGCCCTTCCATTCAAGCAGATCCTTGTATGCCTCGCGTTCCATGCTGATTCCCATGAAGTGAGATTACATTTTTATGAGGGAATATTCAGGTCATGACGACACTTTTATGAGGGAACATTTGTCACCCTGTTCCTTCCCTTCCGCCCCCTAGCCGAGCCGTCGCGGTTTGTGCAAGTATTTTCTTATGTTCACAAAGGAAGACAACGCGATTATCTGGAAGAAGGGCTATGAGACCCTGCGCATAGAAAGCTGGGAAACGGGCTCGCTCCGCGTCCGCTGTACGATGAACACCGCCTTTTCGGGCGAGGCGGCAGGGGTAGCCGGGGAATTTGCCCGGCATGCTGCGGGGAACCTGCGGGCGGGGACAGATTACACTTTTATGGGGGAACTTTTGCCCGGGGTGCACACTTTTATGAGGGAAGTTTATTGTGCAAGGGATGGATAAAGACTTTTAACGCTGGTTTTAGAGACTATATAGGGCGAAGCAGGAACGGGTTTACTCGAATTTACGAGTTTATCGCGGTTCGTATTCCCTCGATAATGTCTTTCTTTATGGAAGGTTCTATTTGTGAGAGTATCTTTGCGGACAGGCTTCCGATAAATGCCTCCTTGTCCGAATGAATGACATTCTGCTGGCAACTGCCCTCATCAAAAAGCTGCATCGGCTTTAGGGAACCTCAAAAAACATCAGTTTTTCGAGGTAACTATGAAAATGCACATCATAGCCGTTTGTGCCTGCGCGAGCCATAGGGGGCGGGTCAGTCAGAGGCTTCGGGTACTGTATTTCGTTCAGGTGGTTGGCGTAAAGTACATCCATATCCGCAAACCGGACCCATTCCTTTACATCAGCTTCATTTTTCATACAGAACTACGCCCTCGCGGTCTATGACGCTTTCAAGGGGCTTGCGGTTTTTCCGCTCCTCGAATCCGGAGACTGAGCCAACGACGATATCAACTGAACGCCGTTTCATACCCCGCAGGGAGCGGTAGGCAGTCTGTGAGACCAAGAGCCTGTCGGTCACGGAATCCGCCATGACCAGATAGAAATCATAATCACTGTCCGCCCTCTCTTCGTTCCGTGCGAAAGAACCGAAAAGGTATATTTTATGAGGATTTACGCTCTGCTCAAGTCGCTTCGCAATGCAACGGATTTCATTGGTCACCATCTTGTACCTCTGCCTGTCATAGTATAGCATAAAGTCCTGTCTTTGTCGAATGCAGAATTCATGTGCAAGCATCGATGGACTTTCACTCTCCCCCCCTGCCCTCCCTTCCGCCCCCTAGCCGAGCCGTCGCAGTTTGTGCTAGTATTTCTCTATGTTCACTAAGGAAGACAACGCGATTATCTGGAAGAAGGGCTATGAGACCCTGCGCATAGAAGGCTGGGGGGCGGACTCGCTCCGCGTCCGCTGCACGATGAACACCGCCTTTTCGGGCGAGGACTGGGCACTGTCGGAGAAGCCCGTCGCCGCCACGGTCAAAACCAGCGTCTCGGACGACGAGGCGGGCATAACGAACGGAAAGCTGTCCGCCACGGTCAGCGCGAACGGCGTCCTGCGCTTCTACAGGGACGGCAAGCTTATCCTGCGGGAATACTACCGCAACTACGATGCGGCGGCCAGCAGGGAGAGCGTCTGCCTCAAGGTGGTCTCCCGCGAGTTCCACCCGGTCATCGGCGGCAGCGAGTTCCGCCTGACCGTCCGCTTTGACGCGAATGAGGGCGAGCAGATTTTCGGCATGGGCCAGTACCAGCAGCCAAACCTTGACATGAAAGGCTGCGTGCTGGAGCTTGCCCAGCGCAACTCCCAGACATCCATTCCCTTCTACGTCTCCAGCCTGGGCTACGGCTTCCTCTGGAACAACCCCTCCGTCGGGCGGGCGACCTTCGGCACGAACCGGACGGTCTGGGAGGCCAGCTGCTGCGACGTGATGGACTACTGGATCACGGCGGCGGACAGCCCCGCCGCCATCATGCGGAACTACACGGGGGCGACCGGCCGGCACCCGCTCATGGGCGAGGACTACCTAGGCTTCTGGCAGTGCAAGCTCCGCTACCGAACCCAGGACGAGGTCCTCGCCGTCGCGCGCAAGTACAGGGAGCTCGGCATCAAGCTTGACGTGATCGTCATAGACTTCTTCCACTGGATCCGACAGGGCGACTGGGGATTCGACAGGGACTACTGGCCCGACCCCAAGGCGATGTGCGACGAGCTGCACGCGATGGGGACAAAGGTCATGGTCTCCGTCTGGCCGTCGGTGGACAAGAAGTGCTCGCACTTCCAGGAGATGTGGGACAGGGGTCTCCTCGTCCGCACCGACCGGGGCGTGATACAGACCTACGACTTCAACGGCGACTGCGTGACCTTCGACGCAACCAACCCCGAGGCGCGGGCTTTCATCTGGAAGGTCTGCAAGGAAAGCTACCAGAAATACGGCATAGACATGTTCTGGCTGGACAACGCCGAGCCGGACCTTTCCATATACGACTACGAGCTTTACCGCTACCGGATGGGGCCGGCCCTCAAGGTCAGCAATCTCTACCCCAAATGCTACGCCCAGGCCTTCTGGGATGGCATGAGGCAGTCCGGCATGGAAACGCCCGTCAACCTGGAGCGCTGCGCATGGGCGGGCAGCCAGAAGTACGGCGTCATCCTCTGGAACGGTGACGTGCAGAGCAGCTGGGAATGTTTGCAGGACTCCGTGGCGGAGGGCCTGGGCATGGGGCTTTCAGGCATCGCCTGGTGGACGACGGACATCGGCGGCTTCATGTGGGGCAACGTGCACGACAAGGGCTTCATCGAGCTGCTCGAGCGCTGGTTCGAGTGGGCGGTCTTCACGCCCATCATGCGGCTGCACGGCGACCGCGACCCGCACGACATCCCGCCGCTTTCTGACAAGGACTACGGCGGCGGCTACCTCTTTACCGGCTCTCCGAACGAGATATGGTGCTACGGCGGGGAGGCGCAGAAGATATTCGAGAAGAACATCCGCCTGCGCGAGTCGCTCAAAGGCTACGTCGCCTCACTGATGAAGGAGGCCCACGAGTCAGGCGCACCCCTCATGCGGACGATGTTCTACGAGTTCCCGGAGGACGCGGAGTGCTGGAAGCTCAAGGACCAGTACATGTTCGGGCCGGACTACCTGGTCGCCCCCGTCCTGCACGCGGGCGAGACGGAGCGCGAGGTCTACCTTCCCGCCGGAACGTGGGAGGACTTCCACACGGGCGAGAAGCTTTCCGGCGGCAGGCGCATCAAGGCCGCAGCCCCGATTGACCGCATCCCGGTGTTCAGGAAGCTGTAAAGGCTATTGCAGGGGAGACCTGGGCTTTGTCCACGGTTTCCCTCACTTCACAAAACTTTCCTTTCCCAACGGGGGAATCCGTGCTATAATGAGGGAACATTTGCTTTATAAAGGAGTTTTGTATGCCAAAGAAACAGCAGAGGACGATCGGGGTCCTCATCATCCAGCTCGCCCTGGCGATTTACCTGATCATTACCGGCCTGTGCCTCTTCGGGATCGGTGGCTCTATTTCCAGCTCGGAAATTCAGGGCGTCACGTCCTTCTTCAAGGGCGGTGCGAGTGCCGTCGAGTACGTCATCGGAATCCTGCTCATTGCGTGCGGCGTCGTGTTCTGCCTCAAGGCGCTCGGCTTTGACTTCGGCAAGG
>JAFSSU010000307.1 GCA_017450845.1 Treponema sp. | reverse complement strand
GGTGCAAGCACCCGAATCCCGCCCGACTTGCATGCTTAAGACGCGCCGCCGGCGTTCGTTCTGAGCCAGGATCAAACTCTCCATGATTATCCTTTGGGGCCGAAGCCCCGAAGATTCACGTTAAGTAAGAACCACGCCCCATAATCATCTCGTCTCAATTTATGGAATTTGGTTGCCTGCGCCAGCTGATGGCCCATGCATTCGTTCTTCCTTCCTTCCCTCTGCCTGTCAAAAAGCTTGTCGCCGTGCCGTTGTGTCTCACAGCGTGAGAGTGATATTAGCACGGCTTTCCGTTTATGTCAAGTGGAAAGTGAAGTTTTTTTGAAAATTCCGCATTTTTTTCCAGTGACACCGGATACGTCAGTTCAGCAAACCCGAAACAGGCGTTTTGCGCCTTCTCCGGAACGACGTTTCCCACGTCCTTGACTACGGCTTCTGCCCGCATTACAATGTATCGGAGGAACAACATGGAAATACAGCAGGCAGACACATCCCTGTTCGGGACGGTACAGGCGATAACGCAGGAGACTATAGACGCAGTCTACCCCGCCTATTACCCCAAGGGTGCAGTGAACTACTTCAAGGCGCACCACAGCGCCGAGAACATCCGTACCGACATAGAGGCCGGGGCAGTCTACGTCCTGTCAGACGGCGGGAAGCCTGTCGCAACCGTGACGATAAAAGAGAACCACATCCTGCGCCTGTTCGTCAGGAAGGAAGCCCAGCACAGGGGTTACGGAAAGGCCCTGCTCGACTTTGCGGAAAGCAAGATTGCGGAATCGTACGCCGAGGCAGAGCTGGACGCATCGTTTCCCGCCAAGCACATCTACCTCAAGAGGGGCTACTGCGACACGGAATTCTGTATAGAAGAAAGCGAAAGCGGCGACTACCTCTGCTATGACGTGATGAGCAAAAAGCTCGCCGGAACAGGAACACCGGCGCAGGGAGACACAGGCCTGAGACTCCGCCCCTACATCCATGACCGTGACTTTGACAGCATAAAGGACTGGATAGGCGACGAGCGGACGCACGCCCTCTGGAGCGCAAACCGCGTGGCATTCCCGCTCCAGAAAGAAAGCTTCGGTATGCTGCTGCGGGACATTTCAGAAAAGTTCGGGGACAGCCCATTCATCGCAGCCGGGAGCGACGGCACGCCCGTCGGCTTCCTCTGCTATTCCCTGAACCCGGACACGGAAGAAGGCATGCTGAAATTCATCATGACAAGCCCGGAAGTCCGCGGCAAGGGCTACGGGCACAAGATGCTTTCCATCGCGCTGCAATACGCCTTTGAAATCACCGGGGCGGCCGCCGTCCACCTGAACGTGTTCTCCTGCAACGAGCCCGCCAAACGATGCTACCGGAAAGCGGGATTCACGGACCGTAACATCGCGGAGAAGGCCTTCAGCTTCATGGGCGAAAGCTGGGACCGCTGCAACATGATTATAAAACGTACGGAGCATTACCGCTCCGCGTGATTCCGGAGCCAGAGTGCGACGCTGTCGGACTCGTTGTCGCCTATTATCCCGGTCGCAACGGCTTTCAGCTCCGGGACGGCATTCCCAACGGCATAGCACTCGTCCGAAATCCTGAACATGGGGATGTCATTCACCGCGTCTCCGAACGAGACAATCCTGTCGCAGCCGAGGATGTCCTTGAGCTTGAGTATGCCGTTGTACTTGCTCGCCTTTCTGGGCATTATCTCGAACCACCATTCCGGCCGGTAGAGCTCCTGCTGGAAAGTGCAGGTAAAGCGGCCGTCCGTCTCAAAGAGCCGGTACGCCCCCTCAAGCTCCTCTTTCTCCCCGATGCAGGTAAAGTAGAACATCTCGCCGTCATACAGGCCGGCATCACCGTCCAGTCGCCGGAAACGCCTGTCCCCCTTCCTGAGCGACAGGTACCTCTCCTTGCCCTCGTTCAGGCAGGAGCCGTCATAGGAAACCTTCTCCTCCCCACCGATCATCGAATAGACGAAGGGGCTTATGCCGCTTTCAGTCAGCTTCTCCCTGACGAAAGCCCGCTCCTCGCCAGAAAAGCCCTCAGACGAAACCACCCGCCCCGTGTCCGGCTCCATGATGAACACACCGTTGTAGACGATTACCGGGTTCCGCACGGAAAGCCCCTGCGTCACCACGCGGGCGGAAGCCAGAGAGCGGGCCGTCGCATAGGTAAAAAGCATTCCCTCCCCCACCAGGCCGTTGATGATCCCGAGGCCCCGTCCGTTTATGCGGTCGCTCTTGTTCAGCAGTGTCCCGTCCAGATCAGAAACATACAGGGTCCTCATGAGCACAGTCTAACACAGGAAGATTCGCTCTGTCAAAGATTTCGGAACAATGCCTGGGAAGGGACTCAGCCTGAGACCGCAAACACAGCCGGGAAGGTGGACGACAGGGGGCTGTTCCGGATATGCTGCCCGTTCACATACTGCGTCACCACCCGGATACGGTATTCAGAGCCCCTGTCAAGTTCCCCGGGGACAAGGCACTCAATGCCGGACGGCCTGTTGCGGAAGAGCTTCCCCGGCGTGAGCTTCACAGACTCGCCGGGATTCGTCACGTTGTCGAAGTACAGGCCGACATCATCGCTTCCTCCCTCTATGCGGAGCCGCCTGCCTTCTATGGAAAGGATATTCCCGCAGCTGAGCAGCCCTCTCCACCGCTGCGGTCCCGGGCCGTTTCCGCCAGCGCAATCCCTGCTGTCCCAGCCTGAGCCGATGTCACGGACGCGCAGGACCTCGGGATGGCATGTGTTCCCCTGCCTGATGACGGTGCCCAGAGATTCCATCGTCTTTTTCATGCCCTCGGACGGCCTGTAGCGGACAGTAAGCCGGTTCCTGCCCCTCCTGAAGCCTGACTGCTCGTTGTCAAAACTTCCGCTGACTGCCGGGGAGAGCACCCCCAGCCCGAAGTCCACGGACATCCCGGAACTTATGCGCAACGCAATGGCGTTCATCACGGCATCCCAGTTCTTTTTCATGTATGCCGCGTCAAAGCCATCGTCGCCAGAGCGCAGGTCGTTGAAGATGTCGTCTATCCTGAGCGTCCCCCTGTTGATGACGCGGGCAAAGAATCCTTCCGCCCCTCGCATGCCGTTCTCGTACAATGCGATGGGAAGCTTGCCGGTCTTGGGCTCGTTATCCTCACAGCCGAGAAGTTCCTGTATCATAAATTTTTCCTCCAAAGCAACATGTCAACAATATACAGCAAGGAGGATTGGGAAAATGTAGTAAATTCGCCAGACCTAGCCGGATGCGATCTTTCACGCGGACGGATGAAGCTTCTCACCCGGACGCGTGGGACTCTTCACTCGGACTGATGAGGCTTTCCACCCGGGCGCATGCAAATTTTCACTCGGCCGGGTGAGCGTATCAGGAAAAGGAACACCGGAACCTTCCACGGAAGTCACATCCATCACAGACCTCCCGTATGGCATCATCTGGAACTTGACACTTCCGCTTGACACCTACATTTTTTCAACGGAAAACAGGCCCGCCCGTGGTATGGGTAGGGTGGCGCAGTCTCTTTGCACACAAAGACTTAGCGCGACTGACGCATGGCGGATTCGAACCGCCGACCCACTGCTTAGAAGGC
>JAFSSU010000306.1 GCA_017450845.1 Treponema sp. | reverse complement strand
GTCACAGTGGCCAATAGGGTGTGCTAGCGCACACCTCACGGGGATAGCGGGCTAGGCCCCGTTTACATGGCCAATGAGCCGACCTTTGGTCGGCTCACGGTGTTATACTGTAGGACTAAGGGCTGCCTGCATCGCCAAATCAGCCGACGGGTTCAATCTCAGGCTCGGACACGGTGAGCATATCCGAACCGAGCGTCCGGAGCGGCGCGTCAAACAGCTCGGTCCACGTTTCCTCTTCCGGTACATCCTCATCAAACATATTGTATGTCACCGTCCGCCTTTTATGCGTCAGGTAGTTTTCGCTGACGTCCATGGCCTCGCCCGAATAGCGCGAGAACGAGCCGTAGTTCCTGCCGATGAGGAAAAAGTAACCGTCCTGCCAGCGGAAGACATATTCGAAGCTTGGGGAGTCGGAGCTGCCCTCCGAATAGAATTCGCTCACCGTGATGCAGAGGTCGCCCTCGTCGTTGACCGACAGCTGGTTCTCATGGAAGCAGTCCTCGTTCTCCGCGTCATTGCCGGGAATCGTGTCCCTGTATTCCTTATACAGCTTGGGCTTGCCTTTTTTCTGCCCGAAGAATACCGCCAGCACGGGCTTGTTGAAGTTGTACACGTAGCCGTCCTCGCGTGTGCGCATGAGGGCGGGGGCCCGGGGCACGGCGATGACAGCGATGTCCTTGAAGCCGTCCATGTTGAAGTCGCCCTCGGCCGTCACGCAGTCGGACTTGACCGCGAGCGATTTCTCTCCGCCCCAGGTATCCGGGAAAAGGGCCCCCGAACCCTTCCTCTGCGCTGTGGCCGCGCTTGATAACAGTGCGGCACAGATGGCCGCGCTTATGATTGTTCTTTTCATGCATTCCTCCATAGGCTAAACAAACGGGCCCTGCGTTCGTCACAAAAAAGGGCGTTGGGGGCTGAGAACCGTACAAGATTCGCGAATTTCGTGAAAAAATGGGGTAAAAGATTTGCAAATTTCGGGAATTTTCGGCAAAAAACATTTGCAAATTTCGGGAAGAAACTGTATAATCCGAGATATGGACTTCAGGCGGAAGTTTTACGACGTGCTCTTGGACTGGAAGCACACATTCGACGGGAAAAATGCGATTCTCATCGAAGGAGCCAGACGCATCGGCAAATCGACCATAGCGGAGACTTTTGCGAAGAACGAGTACAGGGATTATATCCTTCTGGACTTCGCGCGGGAAAGTCCCGATGTCAAAAGACTGTTCGCGGACGGTCTTTCCGATATGGACAGTTTTTTTAACAAGCTGTTCGTCCTGAAGCAGAAAGAACTCGCTCCACGCGAAAGCGTCATCATACTCGATGATATACAGCTCTTTCCGCAGGCCCGGCAGGCAATAAAGTATCTGGTGCAGGACGGTCGCTTCGATTACATAGAGACCGGTTCCCTCATCACCATAAAGAAGAAGAGCGCACAGATTCTGATTCCCTCTGAGGAACACAGATGCAGGATGTACCCGATGGATTTTGAGGAATTCCTGTGGGCGACAGGAGATACGATTACCGCGAAGATAATCAGAGAGCATTTTGAAAAGCGGCTTCAGCTCGGGGATACCATCCACCGGAAGATAATGCAGAGCTTCAGGACCTATCTTGCCGTTGGTGGAATGCCGCAAGCTGTGGCAGCTTTTGTTGAGAAACAGTCTTACTCAACTATAGATGCCGTGAAACGCTCGATTCTTACCCTGTACGAAGAGGATTTGAAAAAATACGATGATGAGAACACCGAAAAAACATCCGCAGTCTTTGCGACGCTGGCAGAGCAGCTCTCAAATCATAATTCCCTCTTCAAGTTTTCGATTGTTGACAAAAACGCTCGCTACAAGAATTACATCCGGTCCATAAAATTCCTCAGCGACTCAATGATGGCAAACTGCTGCAAGAATGTCACGAACCCTGAACTCTCGCTCGAGCTGTTCGCCGATTCCTCCAACTTTAAGCTTTTCATGGGCGACACAGGGCTTCTTGTTACGCAGATTATGAGGAGCTCGGAAGAGACCGACGGAGATATTTACAGGAAGCTTATTTTCAACAAGTTGGGAACAAACCTCGGGATGGTGATGGAGAATATGGTCGCACAGATGCTCCGCACAAGGGGATACGATTTATATTTTCACGAATTTTTTTATCAGAAGGAGAATAGTTCCACGGAACAAAAGTATGAAATCGATTTCCTGATTGTGAAAGACAAAAGGATTGTTCCGATAGAAGTAAAATCCTCCAGCTACAGGCAGCACGAATCCATCGACTGCTTCGTAAAGAAATACAAACAAAAGAAACACGAACGTTTCATAATCTATACAAAAGACTTGTTCAGAGATGAGAAGGCGGATGTCAGTTTCATCCCGATATATATGACGATGTGTTTGTGACGGCATACAGCGGGTAAGCGGGGCAGGGGGGCACTGCCCCAAGAGATACGGAGATGTAAGATGTATCGTTTTTAACGGCTCGCAAGATAAACAGAAACTGCTTACAAGTTATCTATGAGAACAACATTTGCTTCTGTTACTTGCTGCAACTAAGCATCATTCCTCCCTTAGCTGACAAATATAGTCTACCGCCGATATTCCGTCAGGAATGGACTTTGAGTTGGCTTTATCTCTGAAAGCGACCGTTTGCTACGGGGCGGCATAAAGTCATCAAAAAGAGTGATGATGACCTTCTGGTTCGGTTTTACGTCGACAGCTCCTTGAGTCACATAATTCTGCCCGTCATAATATGCGTGAATGCTTGTCACTATCTGATTACCGTTTCGGGAGCCTAATCCTGGCTAGAATTTAAATCTTATGGCTACAACTCTCATTGATTCAATGACCAAACGTTTAAGCTTCACACGACCAAACGTTTAAGCTTCACGCGACCAAACGCTTAAGCTTCACGTGACCAAACCTTTGAGTTTCATGCGGCAAAACGCTTGAGTAAAGCAAGACTGCACGGGCTTTTAGGACAAAATCTTAAATGGAATCCCTCTGCAGGAAGGTCGTCCGGGAGTTTCCTCCTCTTTACGCATTCCATTGATATGATTAAGGTCAATCTGTTTTTAAGAATTGATTTATTCCTGTGGCTGCATGGAAAATCCGAAACCCCCACCTTTTGCTTTGAGAGGCTGGGACGGTCGTGGCAAACGGGCTTTCTGGTACCGCCAAGAGGGGACTCATCGTGTGGCCCGCCGCCAGCCGGGTCCGCCCCTATACTCTTTGAATCAAAAGTGATATACTATGATTCTATGGGAAAGGTCATTGTGTTCGCAAACCAGAAGGGCGGGGTCGGAAAGACCACTTCCTGCATCAACATCGGGGCCTACATCGCCCTCGCGGGCAAGAAGGTCCTGCTGGTTGACTTCGACAGCCAGGGCAACATGTCCAGCGGTGTCGGCGTGGGCAGGGACAAGCCGACCATATACGAGTTCATCTACGGCAACTCGTCCGCCACCGACACGGTCAGGCACTCCTCCATTCCCAACCTTGACGTGATAAGCTCGGACTCCGACCTGTCCGGCGCGACCATCGAGCTGAGCAATCCCCAGGACAAAGAGGTGTACGAGAACAGGAACTTCTTCCTCAGGGAAGCCCTCGCCCCCCTCAAGGAATCCTACGATTACATACTGATTGACTGCCCCCCGTCCCTGGGCATACTGACCTTCAACGGGCTCGCCGCCGCCGACAGCGTCCTTGTCCCCATGCAGTGCGAGTACTTCGCCATGGAGGGAATCAAGGAGCTGATGAAGACCGTACAGCGGGTGCAGGGCAGCATCAATCCCCGCCTGACCATAGGCGGCGTGTTCTTCACGATGTACGACAGCCGCACCAGGCTGGCCCAGGACGTTGTGACCCAGGTCAAGGCCTACTTCAAGAGCTTCGTCTTCAGCACGATCATCCCCCGCAACGTCCGCCTGTCCGAGGCCCCGTCCTTCGGCAAGCCGATCTGCCAGTACGATCCCCGCTGCACGGGGGCAAAGAGCTATGAGAAGCTCGCCGGCGAGGTGATGGCCCGTGGCTAGGCACGGGGGGCTGGGCAAGGGCTTTGACGCCCTGCTTGACGGCAGTTCGACAGGCTTTGAGTTCGACTCATCCCAGGGCGGGGCCGGGGCGGCCGCACCCCGCAGGCCGTTGCCTGCCGGAATCACTGCGGACGATGAGGGGACGCTCTGGGTCAACCCCTCCCTGCTCAAACCCAACCCCCACCAGCCCCGCCAGTTCTTTGACGAGGAGAAGCTTTCCGAGCTGACCGAGTCGGTCAGGCGTGAGGGAGTGCTCTCCCCGGTCATCATAGAGGACGCGGGCGACGGAAGCTTCTATATAATAGCGGGCGAGCGGAGGACCCGGGCGGCGCGGGCGGCGGGGCTTGAGAAGGTCCCCGTACAGCTCCGCAAGTACTCGGACACCCGCAAGCTTGAGGTAGCCCTCATAGAGAACATCCAGCGCACGGACCTGAACCCGGTGGAGGAAGCCGAGGCCTACATGCAGCTGATGCAGATGGAGGGAATCACCCAGGAGGACGTGGCCGAGAAAGTGGGCAAGAGCCGGTCCGCCGTCGCCAACACGCTGCGCCTTCTCAAGCTCCCCGAGGAGATGCGGAAGGCCCTCGCGTCGGGGGAGCTTTCCTCCGGCCATGCCCGTGCCCTGCTTTCCGTCGGCGACCCCGCCGCCCGCAAGTCCCTCTTCGGCCGGATAAGCTCGCAGGGGCTCTCCGTGCGGCAGGCTGAGAAGGAGGCCTCCGAGCTGAACAGCCAGCTTTCCGGGGCCGCCCCCGTCAAGGCCGCCAAGGAAGAGAAGAAGCGCGACCCCAACTATGCCGACCTGGAGCAGAAGTTCATAGAGTCCCTCGGAACCAAGGTGCAGCTCAAGGGCAGCTGGGACAAGGGCCAGCTGGTCATAGACTATTTCTCCCAGTCCGACCTGGACCGGATTTTCAACAAAATCGTGGGCGTTTCCGGCAGCTGAGCCGGGCAATGGTTCCCACGGCAAGGATCAAGACATGCTAGACGACAACGAACAGAAAAACATAGGCGTATTGATTGACGCGGACAACACCCCGCCCAAGAAGCTCCGCGCGATACTGCAGGAGATTGCGGTGCACGGGCACATCATCACCAAGCGGGCCTACGGGGACTTTTCCCTGGACACTCTCAAGAACTGGAAGTATGAGCTGAACGACAACGCGATTATCCCCGTTCAGCAGTTCGCCTACACCCAGGGGAAGAATTCAAGCGATTCCGCGATGATAATCGACGCGATGGACCTCCTGTATACGGACAAGTATGATTCCATCGCGCTCGTCTCAAGCGACTCCGACTTCACCAAGCTTGCGACCCGCCTGAGGGAGAGTCAGATCTACGTCTTCGGCGTGGGTCAGAAGAAGACTCCCCAGTCCTTCGTCTCCGCCTGCGACGACTTCATCTACATAGAGAACCTGTCCAACGAGGAGGAGGATGCCGCCGTCGAGGAGGCCGCCAAGCTCGCCGAGGAGAAGCTCAAGAAGAAGCCGGCCAAGCACAGGAGGAAGGGCTTCTTCATGCGCAGCACGGTGGACACGATGAGCGACAAGCAGTTCCGCAAGATTTACAAGCTCCTCAACACCGCCTACGACAAGTACGCGGACGACTCGGGCTGGGCGGACGTGAGCGCGGCAGGCTCTTTCTTCAAGAGGCAGGATCCCGGATTCGACCCGGTGGACTACGGGGCCAGGAAGCTGACCGAGCTCATCGAGGATTTGGACGACGACTTCGAGATGCGCAAGGAGACGAGCGGGCGGGGCAGGCCCAAGTTCTTCTACAGGCCGGTGGAAAAATAGCCGGGGCATGGGACTTGTCATTGCCGCGTCGTCCATCGCCTTCGTCACGACGGAGATGGACGACCTCCTGGTCATGTTCATCCTGCTGAGCAAGGACACTGGCCGCCTGGAGAAGTCCGCGATTGTCCTGGGCAAGTATCTGGGGCTGCTCCTCCTTGTCGCCGCCGGCAAGATGGCCGCCGCCCTCCTGTCCGTGCTGCCCTGCGAGCAGTTGCTGGGGCTCCTGGGCTTCATGCCGATTGTCATAGGAATCCGCTTCGCCGTCAGGGAATTTGCTGGCGAGAGGGGAGGGGAGGGGAAGCCTTCCGCCCTGCTCCGCTCGCTTTCCGTCGCCGCCATACTGCTGGAGTCTTTTGTCATAACCCTTGCCAACGGGGGCGACAACATAGCGGTCTACGCCTCGTTTTTCCCCAGCCTGAGCGGGAACGAGTTCGTCCTTTCCTGCGTGGTGTTCGCTGTCATGCAGGCGGTCTGGTGCGTCATCGCAATCTCGGTGATAAACGCCGAATCCATCCGCAGTTATATAGAAGAATCCAAGGGCGTGATTGTCCCCGCCCTCTATGTTTCCCTGGGCCTTTATATCCTCATAAAGAGCGGGACCGTCGTCTGGCTGTTCAGCCGTCAGTCGATTCCTCTCTGATCACAGGCCCTTGGCCCAGACGTAGGTGCTCATGTAGGGGTCGGGCTTGACGATCCCGCTGCTGCGCCACACCTCGTCGATCAGGCCGTCCTCGTTCACCCGGCCCACGCGGACCCGCTTCTTCAGGTGCTGGTTCTCGCCGTCGATCGTCACCATGCCCTCGGGCGCGTCGAATGACAGGCCCTTGGCCGCCATGCGGACGTCCTCCACGTTGAATGTGCCCGCCTTCTCGCATGCGGCCGCCCACAGGTGGACCGCTATGTAACCGGCCTCCATCGGATCTCCGATGACGCTGTTCCCGCCGAAGAGGTTCTTGAATCGGGACACGAAGGACATGTTCTGCATGGAGGCGATTGTCTGCAGGTAGCTCCACGAGACGTAATGCCCCTTGAGCAGGTTCGCCCCGATGTACCTGACCTCCTCCTCGGAGATGGAGAAGCTCATCACCGGGATGTCCTCCGCGCTTATCCCTGCCTCCTTCAGCTGGTAGAAGAAGGGCATGTTGGACACGCCGTTCAGGGTGTTCAGTATCACGTCGGGCTTCGCGGCCTTTATCTTCCCTATCACGTCCTCGAAGTGCTCGCAGTCCATGTCCACGTAGACCTCGCCGACGCACTCCGCGCCCAGAGTGGGAAGGTAGGAGTTGACTATGGCACCCGCCGTGCGCGGGAACACGTAATCCGAGCCGATTATGAACACCCGGGGACCGAAGCTGTTGCAGCAGTACTCCACGGCAGGGACCACCTGCTGGTTGGGGGCCGCGCCCATGTACATGATGTTGGGGCTGGCCTCAAGCCCCTCGTACTGGAGGGGGTACCACAGGAGCCCGTAGATGTCCGGGTCCTCCACCACCTTCTTGACTTCCTTGCGGGAGGCCGATGTCCAGCATCCGAAGATCGTCGCGACCTTCTCCTCGGTCAGGAGCTCCCGGGCCCTGTCCGCGAAAACCTCCGGCTTGCTCTCGCCGTCCCTCAGGACGACCTCTATCCTGCGCCCGAGGACTCCCCCCGCGGCGTTTATCTCGTCTATCGCCATCTGCTCCGCGTCGCTGACGGGCTGCTCGCTCTGGGCCATGACCCCGGTGAGCGAATGGAGGATTCCTACCTTGACGGTGGACGTCTCCTCCTTCTTGGAGCATCCTGCAATGAGGAGCGGCAGCAGGGCGGCCGCGGCGAATCCATGTATCTTTCTTCTCATCAGTCTTCTCCCATAATGATATCGTAGGTGGTCATACGACCCTTCCCCTTTATGTCGCACTCGATCGGCGCGCTGAACCGCACGCCCGAGTCCTTGAGCTTGTCATAGACCGTCGCGGACACCCGGATCCCGCCCGGGCTGGCGGCGGACTCCATGCGGCTTGCGACGTTGACGGTGTTGCCCCACACGTCGTATACGAATTTGGTCTTTCCGATGACACCGGCGCTGACAGGGCCGCTGTTCAGCCCTATGCGGATGTTGAACTGTATTGCGGCGGTCTTGTTGTAGGCCTCCAGGTCCTGGTACATGCCCTTGGCGAATTCCACCATGATGCGGGCATGGTCGGCGTTGAGCGACGGGAGGCCGCAGCCCGCCATGTACGCGTCACCTATCGTCTTTATCTTCTCCACGCCCATCAGCTTGGCCCGGTCGTCGAAGCGGCTGAACAGGTCGTTCAGGGCCGAGACGATCTCGGCCGCGGTATGGTGGCTGGAGACCGTCGTGAAGCTCACGATGTCAGAGAAGAGCATCGTCACGTCATCGAAGTTCTCGCCTATCGCGTGGATGTTGTCCTTGAGCTCCTCGGCTATCTTGTCCGGCAGGATGGCGCGGAGCAGGGTGTCGGACTTTTCCTTCTCCACGGCGAGCTCCTTGGTCCTCTCCTTGACCAGGCCCTCCAGCCTGATGTTCTCCCTTACCATCCGCCGCTCCTTCAGGTAAATCGCCGTGAAGATGGCGGTGAGGGATGCGATGGCGACCGCTATCCAGAACCAGGTCGTCTGCCAGATATAGGGCTTCTGCAGGAAGAGCATGGTCTGCGCCTTCTCGGATATGTTGCCGTCCCCGTTTATCGCGTAGACCGTGAAGGTGTGCTTGCCCGGCCTGAGGTTTGTGTATGAGACGGTCCTGCTGGTGTTGGGCTGGGACAGCTCGTCGTCGAAGCCCGTCAGCTGGTGGGTGAACAGGATTCTCTCCGGCGCGTCGAAGCTGAGCCCCGTGTACTTGATGTCCACGCGCTTGGTGCCCGGCTTGAGCTCGATGACGTCGGAGAAGTCCTTGTGCTCCACCGTGTCCACCCGGATGCTCTCTATGCAGACGAGGGGCAGGATCTGGCTCTCCTGGACCTTGACGGGGTTGTACACGGCCACCCCGTCCACCATGGGGAACCAGAGGCGGCCCTCGCTGTCGCAGATGCTGACCGCCGTGCTCGTCGCTCCGTCGGAGTCCAGGCCGTCGTTCTTGTTGTAGAACTTGGGGACCATCTCCGCCTTCCTGCCCCCGGCGACCTCGGCCAGCTCGTCGAACGGGATGGACGAGACCCCGTAGTTGCTGGTCATCCAGATGTTCCCGCGCTTGTCCGGCACCAGCTGGAAGACCGAGTCGGTGCCGAGCCCCTGCTCCGCGTGGATGACGTCGAAGAGGACGGGAATCCTCTCGAGCGAGCTGTCGTAGGCGGGGCAGCGGGTCAGGCCGCTCCCCGTGCATATCCAGTAGGCATCCTTGCTGTCCTGCCAGACCTTGAAGATGACGTTGCCCGCAAGCCCGTTGCTGGTCGTGATCCTGCCGAGGAGCTTTTCGTTCCTCATCTGGTACACGCCGCCGCCGTCCGTGCCTATCCAGAGCATTCCGTTCGCGTCCATGTAGAGGCACATGACGTACTCGTTCTCGAGCCCGTCCAGCTGCTTGAAGTTCGTTATGCCGCCGTCCTTGTGGATGATGCTGAGCCCCGTCGTCGTGCCGACGTACAGCTCGCCCTCCGGCCCCTCTATGGCGACGCGGACCTTGTTGCCCGCAAGCCCCTCGTCCGTGCTCCAGCTCTGTATCCTGCCGCTCGAGGGGTCGTAGCGGAGCTGGCCGGGCTTCCTGTAGCAGCTGACGAGGATGTCCCCGTTCTCCGTCACGCCCACGTGCCGGACGCGGATGTCCCTCGTGTATTCCGTCAGCGCGTTCGTCTCCGGCTGCCCGTCCACGTAGCAGGCGACCCCGTTGTCAGTGCCGACCCAGACCCTGCCGTCCTTCCCTTCCGCGATGGCGTTGCTCGTCGTTCCCGTGCGGAACATCTTGAAGCGGCTCCGGGTCATCTTGCCTATCCCGTTCCTGTCCGTCGCAATCCAGATGTTCCCCTCGCGGTCGGAGACAATCCTGTTTATCTTGGCTTTCAGAAGGCCGTCCTTCTCGCAGACGGTGAACTTGCCTCCGCTGTAGACGACCAGGCCGGCCTCCGTGCCGAACCAGACGTTGCCGTCCTTGTCCTCGTAGACCGACGTGACCGGGGTGTCGTCCAGCATGGTCCCCGTGTGCATGGCCTCCGCCTCGCCGTCCTTTATCCTGACCAGGCCCGCCGTGTCCGTGCCGACCCAGAAGTTCCCGTCCAGGTCCTGGCAGACCTCGGTGACCGCGTAGTCGCCGAATTTGTCCATGGACGGAATCGTGCGGAACAGCCCGTCCCTGAAGACGAACAGGCCCTTGTCGTTCTCGGTCGTAAGCCATACCCGGCCGTCCCTGTCGCAGAAGAGCTGGGTGGAGATGACTCCCTTGGAGACCGTGCCCGCCTCGAACTGGGGGCTGATCAGGTGCCGGCTCTTGGTCATGTAGACCACGCCGCCCGCCGTGCCGACCCAGACGTTCTTATCGTCGTCCTCCACGATGGCGCGTATGGAGTTGTTGGGGAGCCCGTTCTGGGTCGTGAAGGTCATGTTGCCTTCGGGCTGGAGCAGCTGGACGCCCTCGTCGTTGGACCCGACCCAGAGGTTGCCGGACTTGTCCTCCATGACGACGCGGACGGAGGCGAATGTGAGCCCGTTGTCCTTGCCGCGCCGCATCGTCGTGAATGCAACCCCGTCGAACCTGACCAGGCCCTCGTATGTGCCTATGTTTATGAAACCGTCGCTTGTCTGTATTATGTCGGTGGCCGTGGTGCCGGTGAGACCGCCGAAGGAATTCCACTGCTGGTAGACGTAGTTGTCAAAAAAAGAGGCCTGGGCCGCAAGGAGCGAGGTGCCAAGGAGCCCCGCCAGGATGAATGCGAGCACTTTCTTCATATTTTCCATTTTAACGCAAACGGGGGGATTTTGGCAAGTTTCCGTTTTTTTTTACTGGAAATATCCTGCGACTGGGTGTAGACTATATGGATATGGACGTATCACTTTTGAACCCCTTTTTATCCTCGTGCCAGGATGCATTCTCCCAGATGTTCAACATCGCGCCCCAGAACAAGGACCCCTACCTGCTCAACCCCATCGGGACCCATCCCTGGGAAATCTCCGGGATCGTCGGTGTCTCGGGAGACGAGATAGGCATTGTCGCGTTCAGGCTGCACAAGCTCCTCGCCAGCAAGATGCTGGAGATTTCCGGGGTCACGGTGGACAGCGACGAGGAGCGCGACGCGATGGAGAAGGACCTCGTCACGGAGTTCACCAACATCATAACGGGAAACGCCGTCTCCGCCATAACGAAGAGGAACATCTCGGTGTCAGCCCCCTTCGTCCTGTCCGGGCCCAACCATGAGATCTCATGGCCCAGGAACACCAAGATAATCGCCGTCCCCTTCATAACCAGGCAGGGAACCTTCGAGGTGGACCTCTGCTTCAAGGACAGGTAAGTCTTACCCTTGAATTCGTGGGAGGGAATCGTTAAGATACGCTGTATGAGACGCCCGGTTTTCCTTCCTTTGCTATCCCTTCTGTTCCTGCCCCTGCTCTCATGCAGTAGCTCCTCGGACGTGCTGGACAGCATCTCCGACAAGATTGACGACCTGATGTACTCCTCCGAGCTTAAGCTTGGGGATGACAAATACGTGAGGGGTTTCTATGACGAGGAGCTCCTGTACAACATCTATGAGAAATCCGCCGGCGACGTGGTGGAGGAGAAGGACGGCAGGGTCTACTACCGGCCCCCGCACCCCAGCCTGAAGCTGCTCGCGTACTCCACGTCCAGGAACGACAGCCCCAAGGAGAACCCCCTCTACTGCCTGGAAGGGCAGAAGGCCGCCGCCACGAGCTACTACGCCGACGGCTCCGCGCACTGGGTCTACTACTGCGGCACGGGCACGAACCAGTCGGACAGGCTGGTAAGGCCGGTGACCGGGGCGGACGCCTCCAAGTTCGACGCGCTGATCGCGTTCTGCAAGAACAACAGCTACGAGCCGTTCAACGCGGCCAAGAATTCCGGGATAACGACTGTCAGCTTCCCCATGCCGGACGGGAGGATACCCGAGGTCGTCTTCTTCAAGAAGAGCGACGACGGGCTCCTGTCCTCCTGCACGAACGATTCCCTGCACATACTGGACGGCAGGCTCTACCTTTTGTTCACCTATGACTTTGACCGGGTGCACGGCGGCAGGAATGCCAGGATAGAGGCCGTAGCCCTGCCCGACTCCCTGGAGCCTTATTTCAGGTCGCTCGCCAGTAGTTACGGGCTGTAAGCTACTCCGCGGCCTCCGCTTCCCCGCTCCCGTCGGGCTCCGGCTCCTCTGGCTCGAAGAGTTTCTGCCTCGCTTCCTGGACGGCGGCGAGGACTTTCCCCGACAGGTTGAGCGTCTCCGCCGACTCAAGAAGGGCCTGTTTCTTGTCCGGGTCCTTTGCCCTGGCGACGTTGCCGAGGATTCTGAACGCCGTGATGTCGTCCAGCTTCCCGCTTATCTTGGAGGCCTTGACGTAGACCGTGCGGACGGCGTACAGGCGCTCGGAGTAATAGCTCAGCTCGGTTATGTCTATGCCGCCGGCCACGCTGACGGTGTCCCCGATTGCGACGACCGAGCCCTTGTCCAGGTGCCCGTTCACCACGTCCGCGAGGTTCCGCGTGTTGTACATGGCGCAGTCCTCCACGAGGACGGCGGGCTCCTTCCGCATGACGAAGCGGTTCGAGATGGCCCAGTAGCTCTTGCCGTCGTACTGCACCTGGGCGAATGTCAGTGTCTTGCCCTTGGAGCCGTCATACTCCGCTTCCTTTATCTTTGCCACGGGGTTGCCGGAGGCATCCGTCCCGCCGCCCGTCTCCACGCTGATCGCCGTCCCCTCGCTCATCTTCACTTTTGCCAGCATCACGCCGTCGGCCTGTTCGGTCCAGAGCCAGCCTCCTTCCTGCAGGAACACGCCGGGGACGCTCTCCGCAAAAGCCGCGAGTCCTGCGGCTATCATCACGCCCAGAAGGGCCGCATATCTTTTTTCTTTCATGATCCAATCCTCCTCTAGTACTGCCATTCCTCAGGGTATTCCCCGGGATACTCCGCGTCGAACAGCTCCAGGAACATGTCCTGCACCGTGTCCGGAAGCTCGAAGGACATCGCCGTGTCGAACAGGTCCTTGCGGGCAACGGGGTCGGTGAGCGCGGGCTCCCCCTTGGAGTCCTTCTCGGTCAGCTTTCCGGCTATCTGCATGGCGAGCAGGGTGTTTGCGGTGATGCTGATGGAATCCTTGGCAAGGTAGGCTCCCTCGATCAGGCGGGAGCTAACGTAGGCATTGGCCTTGACGTATTTGTCGGCGTAGGGGCTGGATGCCGGGTCGATCCCGCCGTTGATGACCCCCACGATGGTCCCGAAGTCCAGCTTCTTGTCGCCCATCGCGTCGGGGCTTGGCTTCGTGTAGATGTAGGCGCTGCTGCCCACGACGACCGCCGGGATCGCGTCCACGGCTATCGAATAGTCCTGAGCCCAGTAGTCATGCCCCTCGAACTGTATGTGGATGAAGTCCCTCTTCTGGTTGTCCGTCGTGCGGACTACCTGCCGCCTGGTCTCCGCCCTGTCGCCGGATGCCGGGTCGGTGGACCCGTATGCCTGAACCCTGGTGCCGGGGACGGCGTATTCCACCCATTTCATCGTGTCCTCGTCGGTGAGCCGCCAGAAACCTCCGGCTATCATAACCGAGTTTATCATCTCCGCCTTGGGGGCAGGGGCCGGTGCGGGAGTCTCCTGAGCTTCCGCCTGCGGCGTTACCGAAGGCTTCTCGTTTTTCTTGCAGCCCGCGAGCAGCGCGAGGGCCGCAAGGGCACATGCGAATGTCCTTTTCATTTTCACTCCTGTTGTTTTAGCCTCACTATAATGCCACATATTTAGCTTTAGGGGAAGCCCCATTGTTATTTTCACGCTTTTCTTGCCCAAGGCGGGCAAAAACTGTAGAATGGCCCTGCGAGGTAAGCTATGAAAAAGATTATAAGCGGCAAGGTCCGCGAGGTGTACGACCTTGAGGACGGCAGGATGGTCATCGTGACGACGGACAGGATCTCGGCCTTCGACGTTATCCTTCCCGTGACGATTCCCGGCAAGGGGCAGGTGCTCAACGCCCTCTCCCAGTTCTGGTTCGGCTACACCAAGGACATAGTGAGGAGCCACTTCATCTCCAGCGACCTGAAGGACATGCCCGCCGACTTCCAGAAAAGCGAGTTCGAGGGCAGGGCCATGCTCGTCAAGAAGCTCAGGATGGTCCCCTACGAGGTCATCGTCCGCGGCTACATGTTCGGCAGCATGTACGAGGCCTACAAGAAGGGCGAGCCCTTCCTGGGCACAAGGTTCACGAGGGACTACCAGCAGGCTGAGAAGCTGGACGAGCCGCTCGTCACCCCCAGCACCAAGGCTGCCGAGGGGCACGACATCAACGTGACGCTCGACGCGATGAAGAAGGACCTCGGCGAGGAGCTCGGAAGCAAGATAGAGAAGGCCGCCCTCGCCATCTACAAGAGATGCTACGACTACGCCTGCTCGAAGGGCATCATCATAGCGGACACCAAGTTCGAGTTCGGCCTGGACGAGGACGGGGAGCTCGTGCTCGGAGACGAGGTGCTGACCCCGGACTCCAGCCGCTTCTGGAACCGCGACAGCTACAAGGCGGGCACGTCCCCCGCGAGCTACGACAAGCAGTTCGTCCGCGACTGGCTCAAGGCAAACAATCTCGCCGGCTCTCAGGACATCAAGGCGATACCGCAGGACATCGTGGACAGGACCGCCGCGCTGTACCGGGAGTGCGAGAAGCGCCTGACCGGGAACTAGCCGCCCATGCGGGCAAGCGGGCCCGCCCGGTCGTCCACCCCATACCGCCCGTCTGGGACGTGCTGGCCAGCTGCGACATCGCGGGGGCGAGCGACTCCAGCATACGGAACGCCGTTCCCAACGACTTCACGCCGATGCTCGCGGAGTCCCATATCGGCCGCGTCCTCTGCACCGGCAGGACTGCCTACGCCCTCTGGAGGCGGCACTGCGCG